>JASHSN010000120.1 GCA_030038695.1 Nitrososphaeraceae archaeon | reverse complement strand
GCTTTATCATGGAAGTCAGAGGATGAGATCATTATCTCATGACACGTGCTAGTGTCTTCATCCATTAGTTTACTATTTGAGTCGAACTTATTCTGTGCAAAGTTTACTATCACTTCTGGACTGTTCATAGGATACATGTTCAGAAATATGAATGACTGACGCAAATGGTACTGTGCTCTTGCTCCAATAGATGCGCTCATAATTGCAACAGGTTTGTCGTTAAATGGATTGTCTCCGTATGGTCTAGATGCAAAATCAATCGCATTCTTTAGGACTCCAGGTATCGAATAATTATATTCAGGAGTAGCAATCAATATTGCATCTGTTTCTCTTATTTTCGATTTGAACTCCTTTACCTTTGTAGGCATATCCATATCAAGATCCTGATTAAACGGAGGAATCCATCAAGATCAAAGATTTCCAAAGTTGCATCGTCTGGGAGCAATTCTGTAGCCGCGCGTAAAAGGGCTTTGTTGTATGAAGCTACTCTTAAGCTTCCTGCGAAGCCCAGAATTTTTAACTTTGTTTCCATTTATTTCACTCACAATTAGCTGCGATAAATAGTAGTAAGTTAAGAACTTTTTTTATATGAGATATGGTAAATTTCGCAGGAAACTACACTAAAAATTTCAAGATGATATATCTGATCGAAGCTACAGATCGAACATACAACGCAGCCAAGCAATTTTCCGATCGCGCCCTCACCGAAATTCTTTTTGGTCATCACGACGTACATGCTCATAGCACAAGTCATTAGAACGGGACGTCTCCCGCTAGATGACAAGCCAGCAGACTACCCTCAGTAAGCTTTTTCAACCCACACAACGTACACAAAAGTAGGAAACATGTCAGAGACTTCAACATTCGGTATCTTTGGTCGCTATGCAGAAATCCCTGTCAACCAGATGACGCCTGATCAGAAAGAAGGTTATGACCTTGTCGTCCAGGAACGTGGCTAAGTTCCCCAACCTTACTAAATCTGGATTCAGAACCCAAACCTCATGAAGGTCATGGTCCCTATTGGAAAGTATTTTCAAGAAAGTCATTCTTCTATGTCTGATGCTGAGCGAGAGATCGTAGTGAATTTGATTAACGCGAAGTGGCATGCGGCCTATTCGAATTATGAACACGAAAAGACCGGTGAAAAAGTTGGATAGGTGCAGTTTTGCTTGAAGATAAATTACGCCGAGACCAAAGAAGCAATAGCCAAGATCAAGGCAATGAAATTACATGTTGTGATGCTCGCAGGTGAGAATGAAAGAACAGCAAATAAAATTGCTAATGAAGCGGGAATTGAGGAATATGATGCTGGTTTCAATAATTGAGGAAATAGTGACAAAACACAAGAAAGAAGGAGAAAGGCAGAAGAATCAAGCTGTCATAATGGTAGGGGATGGCATAAATGGTGCGTCTGCTCTTGCTAAGGCTGATGTTGGAATAGCTATGGTAAGTGGAACAGATGTGGCTATCGAAACTGCAGACGTAGTGCTTATGACTGACGATCTAACCAAGATACCTTATTTGCTAATAACCACCAGAATTGGTAAAGTTATTTATAGGCTAGAATGTCGCTCAGAACCAACGATTCAACGGTCTAGCTTCAATTCAATGTCGCGACTCTGCCTAATAAAGGAATGCCGGAGAATTCACTAGAACTATTTTATTTCTTATCCCTTGTCTCACGTTTATGGAATTTTTTCTCATGTTTTTCTACTATTGTAACCATTTTACCTCCGATTACTTCCCTGGCCAATACAATTTGTCTTTTGGTCTTAGTTGCCATTGCTTTACCATTGACAAGACTTTAAACTGTATTAATGACGCGACGAAATCTAATCAAATGCTCGGTCAGCCTTTGTTCCATAATAATTTCAGATAAAAAACTCTTAAATCCAAGTTGGGCATAAGGCACTCTAGAACCCTAGAGATTTTCGCTTTATTCTTGGAAGTCCTTTCAAAGACTGGAATAATCTAGGGTTCAGCTTATATAAAAATATCGTATTCTAGTACAAATTCGCCTACCAGGAAGTCTAATCAACCTCAACCCCTCTACCTAGAAGGCTTGTGTGACCGGACTCGTACGATATGCCGGAACGTATATAGCTAAGGATGATTATACAAATGTATCATGAAAAGGCATTCAACGCGTCATATCTCAGAGATAACCGCAATAGCAATCGAATTCGGCAATTCAGCTAAAATTATCGTTCCACGTAGTTGGCTTAGGGAGCGAGTGATTGCGTTTCTTCATTCCGAATTCATTTCAAAACACCCGGACCAAGGGAAGGATAATGACAAGTGAAGTATTATTATCAAATATAATTCCATTTGCAGGTTCCGGTCTTGTAGGTTATGCTATAGGCTTTGCTTTGAAAAAGGTCCTGAAATGGATACTAATTATCGTAGGTTTCCTGGCTGGAATGTTCTTTTTAGGTGTTCAACTGTTACAAAAGTATGGATATGTGAACGCTGTTAATTGGGATAAGCTTGGAAACGACACCTCTACGCAGATCCAACACTGGGTCACTAATGCTGACATCACTAATTTACATGGACTATTTCACACATTTGGAATTCCTGTTAGCAGCGGCTTGGGATTGGGGGTTTTGGCCGGGTTTGTAAGGACTAGGTGATAGAAT
>JASHSN010000119.1 GCA_030038695.1 Nitrososphaeraceae archaeon | reverse complement strand
TGTCATCCAGAGTTCGCCAATGGTCCCGCAGTAGCAAGTATATATTTAGACGCGTTGGAACACCATTGTCTATACCGTGAACCAGAAAGACATAAGGCCGAAATCTTTAGGAGATTGGAGGGCTGGTTAAGATGATGGAACCGAGACAACAGATTACTAAGATTGAAGAAGATATACTAAGGTTAATAGAACAGTGTTGAATCGGCCGATAACCTTCAGAGACTTGATGATAAGACTACCTGACTGTGGCGCCCAAAATGTTTGGGATACTTTAAGACGTCTTCGGAAGGCAACAATAATCGAACTCGTGAAGATATCAAATAGAAAGACAGGGTGGCGTATACAATATTGGGTGGTTAAGGGTGGCTATGAAGGTCTAAATCATAGACAAATGGTGGAGGCATATCAGCATTAATGAAAAAAACTCAATTCCTAATATCGAGAAGATATTAATCTCTAACTGGATTAGAAATAATCCAAAAAGGTCTGATATCCATGTAAGTTCAATCGTCCACTGCCTCAGAAAATCAGCGTTTGAGCTACTTGACCCCAATCCATCAAAATTAGATGAAAGGACCTTTAAGGAACTTTATTTTAGGCGCTTCTATTCATTCACAACTACAAGAGTTATTGGGCCTAGATTTTGAATGTGAAAAGGAGGTCATTTATCATACTAATGGTGGTATAAAGATTATCGGACATGTCGATTGTTGGCATCGAGAGACAAATACAGTCGTTGAGATAAAGACAACCAACAGTATTAAAGTTAAGGATATCGAGGGTTAGCGCGTAATTGTTCCAAGAACCCTTCACATTTCTTTCGCTCCTCTTTGGTCAAAGGCCTTCTCAAAAAGCCAGAAAAAATCTTTCCAAAAAATTCGCGGCTCATTTTAATAGAAATTAGTCTATACACGATATACTAGGTGAAAAATATCCCGATCCAGTTCCCTATTGTGTCAAGGTAAGCCAACAGAACAAGCCATGTCACAGAATTCCTTTTTCTGTGAAGGCTTATGTGCCATACTCATTGGGCTAGGGAAGATGCTCCCTAGCTGATTTTACAAAGACCGCTAAAGTTTGTCTATCTTCGATTTTAGCTTTGGAAGGTCAGGAGGAGGAGGACTACTTATGATATTTATCCACAAAACCTTCCATCTATTTATAGCACATTAGTAAATCAAATAGCTAGATGGAGGAAGAAGTCTACGACGACCAATTTTTAAAAGCTCAGAAACATATTATGTTAGAAAATGGAACCTTCGAATTCCAGAATATCAAACAATCTTATTGTCTATGTAATCATCCGCTCAGCGATCACCTAGCCCCGTTGTGGCCAGCTGAAGACTTTGATATCTGCTTGAGTAAAGAACCTTGTTTCTGCGATAGATTTCTAGCGAAGGGGACGAAGGTGACTACAGAAAAATTAGGAAAACTTCCTAAGAAGGAACAGGAACAGATAGAAGATATTATCGTTAGAGATGGTAAGATTGCCCAGGCCAATGATCAGGACAGATCCCTGCGACAATTGTCTGAGGCGGGCTTAATCAACTAATTAACTGTACGGTAGTTGACACCTATGTTCGTATTGTCAACCATTATATTTCGTACCCCATGTGTAGTTGATGAACTACTGACATTCTCTCCGTGCTAGCCTCTAAAAAATAAGCCTCCCAACACATCCCGCTTATAGGATACACAGCATGAACGGATAATTTTACAGTCAAGCGCGAACTTTTGCAGAGGATGTATTTGTACACTATGATACGAATCATCACATTTGATCAGCTGTTCCTTCACTTCTAATTGTGTTTAAAAATTCTTTGCATACGTCTACATAGTTACCATACCCAAAAATAGATAAGTAGTGCTTTTCAGCGCCGAAAATTACTAACTGATTCAATCTATGTATGCTATTTTGAAGACTAAACACAGACTACATAGATCTATATTCGGTATATGCATGAGATCCAATCGCACCAGTTGAAGAGCGGGCTATAGTCGATATGGCAGGAAGCAGGTAAGATACTGTGCTGGTATTTGATATGATGCTCCAGCTTACGGGAGATGGTTTGCAATTAGATATCCTGCAAATGAGGTAAATCCAATATATGAATAGGAACATATTGTGATCCTAACTTGATTTTGAAAACTATTTTATTTCGCGTCGCTGTTCAAGAGGTATGTAGTCACTACAATATTACCATACCCAATTCTATCTCTTGCTCATCTTTATTATTGGTGTGAACTGGGCTACGGAGGAGCTATGTACCTAAATTAACAGATATGACAGTCTTGTATGATTATCGGGATAGCGATGTACCTATACAAACCCTTTAATACTCATGAAGGTACGTCAGGATTTATGACAGTAAACCATGAAGAAAAGCGATCTTTTACCCAAGAATTCTTCTTCTTCTTGAAAACTTTTGGAATCATTGGACTTGCTATTGCATTTGTAATAGGACAGGCAGCTTCCGCACTAGTAAATGCATTTGTTAAGGATATAATCGATCCCTTCATCGGTCTGTTTCTTCCGGCAGGTAGTCTTGCTACACTCACAGTAAAGGTTCCAAATTTAGCTGGAACAACTAGTGAGTTTAGATATGGTGATCTTATTTCCAATATTATTAACTTCTTAGTCATAGCTTTGGTAGTATTTGTTGCATACAAGCAGCTTTCAAGATATAATATCGTAGAAGACAAGACTAAGGGAGAAAAGAAATGATATATTCATACGTTTCACATATTTTTTTGAATTTATATTTATAGGTATTTGGAATCTTTGTAAGCAAGTTGACCTTATTTTTATTGTATTCTGCGTTATTACCTCAAAAAGTGTTCACAGCGAAGGCTCAGTATTACACGTCGCTTAAACGAAATTGAGAATATTGATCATTATAAAAAAAGCTGGAATTGTAAACTGCAGGTAAAGTTTCGGACGGATAAAGATATAAAATATAGAATGGAAGCCTTATTTTCTAACGAGTTTTTGCCTCTAAGTGTCACATGTGTATAATGAACTAAACACCATTACGAGCAAAATAGTTATAGTTGATAGAATGTGCGAGGTACTCTATATGTAGGTTGGGCTCATCTACTTTACATGTAGAATAGTAAATTCTAAACTAGAGCTGTTTTTGTCTAGGATCCCGTTCAGATAGAAGTATGTTGATAAAAAAATCAGATACTTGAATAAAAAATGCTAACTCTTTCAGAGAAGCATATCTAACAGCTATTAGCTATTATCAGTTCTCCCTGGATTGCGACAAAATCCAAAACACAAAGGAACAAGATCATGCCATCCAGGAGGAATTGTGTTGTTTTTGGGCATTCATGATTTCAAGCAAATGCTTAATTGAAGAATTGGAAAGGGAATTATACATTTAAATGCCATTCATTGGTATACAAATCATTGCTATGCCTATTCAAAGGTATGATTTTCGAAATAGTATTGGGTATCTAATTAATCGTACAGCCAAGGCCTTTATTAAGGCGCTTGATTCTCAACTAAGGGAAAAAGTAGGCGTAACTACTGGTCAATGGAAAGTCTTAGTCATGTTAGTTGATCAAAATGGTCTCACTCAAAAGGAAATCGCTGTTAGATTGGGATTGGATGGTGCAACGCTCATTCCCATTATAGATAAAATGGAAAAAGATAAGTTAGTGGTAAGGAAGGTTGACCCAGCTGATAGGCGAAATAATAGGATCTACCGTACGGAAAGGGCGGACGCTCTGTGGGATAAAATGATGCAATGTGTATCAGGTATAAAAGAAATATCGCTAAAAGGCATACCAGATCAAAATATCAAGGTAATGAAAGATGCTCTAGAGAGGATTTGCCAAAACCTCAAACTTCATTTTGATGTTGATTGGCTTGATATTAAAAATGATCAAAATTCACCTACCGCAGACAATAAAAAAAGATTATCAAAAATGAGTGATAAAAGTGGAAGCAGCCAAAGAAAAAATACTGAGCTGTAGTTGCCACCGTAACCTCATTTCTATTGGTACTTACAATACTGCAGGCACCAACAATTCTTCAACCCAGCTGCCGACCTTGCGAATACTCAATATTACAATGTCTTGATATGCAAGATGATGATAAATAGTGACAACACCTTCATTGTATTTGCATAATGGAGGATTAACCGCGTGTATCACAAACTAATATCATAGAAACTGTATCTGGCTGGAAAAGACCGACACGTCTTCTAGTATAAGATACACTTGTACGTCAAGATATTTAGAAAGAATAAAACAATGAAATAGTATCATACAATAGAAATTGACATAAGCTTGCTTTCTCATAAATAACTAACATGACAGTGTTTGAGGAGTGAAATACAGGAGCGGGGGTGACATAATCGGAACTACTCGAACGGTACACTTCCTGTGCAAAGAATATTTGTCGCTCTCCAGAACAACCGACAAGGGCGCGCTAATTGAGTAGCTCCGATTATTTATTTTCTCTATGGCTAGAGAATTTCTTGCCAAAGCCCTTCCATAATTACAAAAATCGGAACAAATGTCGCTAAAAACACGAAATCTCGAAATAATGGATTTAAATTAATTTTTATGTTGCGAGACGTATGCGGCTTAACGACTAAAGCACACTTGCTCACATTCTCAGCCCCACGCTCGATTTTACCATGTATTTTTATTCGTTCGACAATTATCTATTTCTGCTCAGCTCGATAACTTAACTGAACTTTTTCCTCGGTTAATCAACGATATCATAACGGATTAAATATTATACGTGTCTAGGTTATTGGTGGATAATCTGCTCGGTCACTCCACATTACCATTATCTTTAAATGTCTGTCTGTATATAGCAAACAGAAAATATGCGCACAAAAACAGGTACAAAGACAGTAACCGATCAAGTTAATGCAAGAATAAAGGATGCCACAAAAGGTCTAACACCCTCATATCCTAGAAGGCTTAGTCTTTGCGGTACAAAACAAATTTCTGTAATTTGCGATTATATATCTGCCCTAAGAAGTGAGATAAAACTTTCTGATGGATACAGGCAGACTATCCTTACTACATTACTATCTTTATCAAAGCGTGTCAGTAAAAAAGAGTTCAGAGACTTTACGCGAGCTGATGTCATAAGATTCATGAATCATTTTAGAAAAGAAGATAACATTGACCCGACACATAAATGGATTGGTACTTACAATGCGAACCTGATCAATATTATCAAATTTTTCAGGTGGTTATACAGTCCTAATATCGAGCCCACAAAGAGGTCTAAGCCTGAAGTGGTACAGAACCTTCCTAAGCCGAGACGTCGTGAGATTTCTGACTACAAACCATCTGATATGTGGGTTGCTGAAGACAACCATCTCTTTCTAAAGTATTGTCCAAATTCAAGGGATAGATGTTATCACGCAATGGAGGTAGATACAGGAGCAAGACCTCATGAGCTACTGAATTTAAGGATAAAAGATGTTGAATTCATAGATGAGGAAGCAGGTGGTGGCAGATATGCCAAAACAGTAGTGAATGGTAAAACAGGTGAACGTTCTCTTCCCCTTATAGACTCGATTCCGTACGTTACTCAATGGATTTCTAATCACCCACAAGGAAGTAACAGAGAGGCTCTATTGTTACCCAATTTACAGACAGGTAAGGTGATCCAAGTAGGTGGCATGTATAAAGCATATAAAAGTTATAAAAAATATTTTACCTCATTACTTGCTTCTGAAAATGTTCCTGAAGAGGATAAGAAGAAGATAAGAAATTTGCTAGAGAAACGCTGGAATCCTTACGTCCATCGTCACTCTGCCATCACAGAAAAATCTGGCCTTTTAAGTTCAGATTCAAAGTTGAGACAGTATGCTGGTTGGACGGCTCGCTCGAATATGCATTACAAGTACGTTCATTTTAGCGGCGGCGAGTCGATGAACGACTTGTTGAAGGCAAAGGGTATCTTTAAGGATGATAAGCACTCGGTGAATATACTACAATCCAAGACCTGTCCTCACTGTAAAGAACCTAACCGACCGGATGCACAATTCTGCTTCAAGTGTAATTTCGTAATGTCGTTTGAGGCTTATCAGAAGGGCATGGAGGAGAGGGATAGGAAGAATCAGGAAATATATGAATTAAAACAACAGATGGCACAATCCAAACAGGAGATAAAGGACCAGTTCCAAGCATATGAGGCTAAGATGAATGAATTTGTTCATGATATACAAAGTAGGCTGAACCAAGAAGAGGTGTCAAGGCCCTACACTAATTTCATGTTGGACAAAATGAGAGAGATACTAGATCGCACGGCACCAGGATGGTTTCAAGAAGTCTATGGTCCTAGGGCGAGCAGATTAACCCCAAAGGCTAAGGAGAAGATAGAGGAGTGCCTCAAGATATTAACGCCGCAGATAGATACTGAGAATCGTCAAAGGGATTTGGAGCTTCAGAAGCAGCGCAAGATCTTGGTGAATACTCTAGAGCA
>JASHSN010000118.1 GCA_030038695.1 Nitrososphaeraceae archaeon | reverse complement strand
TCATAGAAATGGTGATAGGTTCGATAACAGAGAATCAAATTGTGTAGCATTACGTCCGAATTCTCATGCAATTAAAACTTCTAGATTCTTCTAGATCCGATAACTGAATTCGATTTTCATACGCAACCAATATATCGTCTGTAATTCATATAGCTTGAAGTATAATTAATGACGATGCTTTGTGATTACTGATATATATCTTAGAGCGATAATCGATAAGGCTACAGTAGCTAGGCTAGCAACAGTTGATTCAGAATGTAAGCCACATTTGATACCAGTTGTATTTGTATTTGATAACGACTGTTACTTTATACCAATAGATGAGAAGACTAAGCGATCTAAGCCTGAAAATCTAAAAAGAATAAAGAACATACAACAAAATCCAAACGTTGCCTTATTAATAGATGAATATAATGAAGACTGGAGAAGACTTTATTTTGTTATGATTCAAGGAAAGGCCTCGATAATAGGAGGTAAAGAATTGGAACAGAATGAAATTGTATTGCTACAAAAAGCACACAAATTGCTCTCTGGTAAATATGTTCAGTACCAAGAAACCGGTATTGGAGAGTATGTTATAATGATAGTTCCACAAAAAGTAATAACTTGGAAGAACGTATGATTGACTTATCATCTTATTCATCCAATCACATCGCTTTTCATTATTACTATCTGGCAAACCTAGAAAGTTCCTTTGTTATGTCCATAACCTTGTCTAGATCTTTACCTATAGATCCAAATATTATATGATCTATTCCCATCTGTTTTCTTCTTTGTATGTCATTTCCTGCCTGATCGATTGTTCCAGTTAATGGAAATCTTTGACCTTCATTTGTTAGTTGACTTTTTGAATCAACAATGTTCGGATATGTTAAAAGGATTACCTTAAAGTTGTTTGGATTCTTGTTCGCTTTATTTGCAATATCTTTCATCGTCTTTATAGTATTCTCAAGATAATCAAGAGTCCCCACGATCAGACCTAGCCAGCCATTTGCATCGAAATTTACAATTCTTGAATACGTATTGGGCCGGACCCACCTAAATAAATCTAGCTGTGAGTGTTCTGAAGACAGTCATTTACGCGTAGAAACTACATTATGTCCTGCCTAGAATACTATTCATTAATTATCCTATGGCAGATTTCTTCGAATTCTTTCAATAGATAAATCCGGTATCATCTAGTTTTGATGATAACAATCACAAATGAAATATATCATAACATCGGCTATCTATTCGAATGACTAAAACTCTCATGATCGCGTTGTTTGTATTATTCATAGTTGCCTTGACAACCGTAACCCTAGGATATCCTAACAATATAGTTAGCGCGAAAAAGTTGACAGGTGCTAATCATATAAGTCCTCTACATGCCACTAACTGTCATGGTGATCTATGCAAGTTGACAGGTGCTAATCATATAAGTACCTCTAGTACTACTAGCTGTGATGGTAATGTATGTCAAATGCAGGTATGTATCAACAACAAATGTCATGGATCAAAGCAAGGATCAAATTCCACTATTCCTTGGAATGACGATGATCAATGACACGTATTCCTAGGCTGACTATGGGTAGGTCTCTCTAGAACCACATGATAATCTATTGACTTGTCTCACGCCATAACTACTAGTATACACGGCATGTAACGAGACATACGGAACATATTGGGATCAAAGGACGTCTGATCGGGGAATGCATAGCATGAAACTCGTTATTTGTTAAAAAATCCTTTTTCGACCTCAAAAACGAGAAAAAGATGCAAAAGTGAACCATTGACAAATAGCTGGCGGTAGGATAATCCCGAAGTTGGTTCAAATCCTAGGGAAACATTTTCCTAGAGTGAAGCCTTTGAAGCTGCAAGTTCTAGTATAATGGTGCGGAGCATGACTTGCGCTTCCATGCTTCACCGAAGTGGCTCCTAATGCATTTTGTATTCCGGCTATTAAAGGTGTCGTAGGTAATGCGACCACGGCAATGATCGCAAATATTACAACGAATGTTTTCTTTAGAGTTTTATCTTCCGGTCTAGTATTAATCATTTCGTCGTATCTTATTCATAGATGTATTTAAGGTTATAAAGAGGCCTTTGAGAGGTTCTCCTCACCATTGAAGGGTTTGAATTTGTGTCGTGTCAAAACAGCCTATAACCGTTAGTAGTGTGAACCCTCAAGAAATCTACAGATATCGACTTCTTGGATCTTTCAGCTATTAACAGAGAGAAGGAGAGATAGGGATTCATTACCCTTTCGATCCCTTTTTCAGGTTACATAAAGTTTACTGTTCATATTTGTCTGAGTAACATGATTAGAACACTTATTACCATGACTCTTTATCCATCGTGTGTTACAGGTAGATATTGAGGTTTCAAAGACATCCCGGATCGCCTGTTATATTTGCTCCGAAAGTGTGGAAATGAATTACTATAAGTCGGACATTGTTCCTGCCGAAAAAGGCAACATATGTGGAGGTTGAGCGTTGGAGACTACCCGAGAAGGTAAAGAAGTCAAGTTCGTCGTAACAACTGATCGAGCATGGGCAAACAAGATTCATGTTATGTGTTGGATGTGCCTAAAACTGGATAGATTTAATAAATGAATCTGTGATCCTCGTAATTTCAGCAATAATATAAACAGTTGGCAAATTAAGATTAGTCATTCTATATTGACACGCGATTAAGATACATAATTTTAAATTGGTGTCTCCTCGTTATCACCAGGGCTGTGATATTAATATATCTCTAAGCAGGAGAACCCTTTTTTTGGGACTTGGCGTAGCAATTATTGTGTCAAGTTCTATCATTTTTTTTGCAGAAACAAACAGTAAAGAGTTTTACTCTAACTGGATTATAATTATCAATGCTTCAATTGCATCTAGTCTGGCAATATTTTTAGTATATAAGCTGAAATTTCACGGGCTTCATGGTAGAACACATGCAGCACTTGCTGTCGGATTAGTGCTATGGCTTTCTGCGGATATTGTTTGGGCAATCTATCAACTCGTCCTAGAAATAGTGCCACCCATGCCATCAGCCGCTGATTATCTTTGGCTGTTTGGTTACGCCTTTCTTGCCTACTATTTGTTCATGACGTATAAGGAATTCCAGAAGAAATTCAATTTCGGAAGGAAAGCTCTCATTGCAAGTATAATTGGTAATGCCATATTTCTTTGCTATATTATAGCATTGACTGCAAATTTATCCGTGCTAACTAGTCCAAGAGGTATTCAAATGTTTGGGGTTATAGTTGCTTATCCTATCTTGGATTCAATTTTGATGGTTCCTGCGATTGTAATTCTTGTTGAATTTAGAAAAGAGCCAGTATGGTTCACGCCTTGGATATGCGAATCATTAGGTATTTTTTTAATAGCTATATCTGACAGCTGGTTTGCGGTGATTGTTCTGACTTCTTTAGTAGAACAGGTATGGTTATCCGCAGTATTTTTTGCAGCACATACGCTTGTTATGGCCGCGGGATTACTCTGGTATATTAAATTGTTGATCCCATCTACCATTACGACTCATGAGGTTAGCAGAAAAGAAGCTTCGACAAAGATAGCGCCTAACAGCTCGACCGGAAGTATGACAAGTAAAAGAAAAGTTCGAACTATTGCAGTTGCCGGTGGAGCATCCTTCGTATTAGTATTATTTTGTATACTACTGTATCC
>JASHSN010000117.1 GCA_030038695.1 Nitrososphaeraceae archaeon | reverse complement strand
TTCTTGGCTAAACACGGTAAAATTAAGTCCTTGTGTTATCCGCGGCGGATCTTGAATTCTTGAAGTTGACGAAAAAGGAATTCCATAATGGAAAAATTTGATTAATTGCAGGTAAGATTTGCTGGTGCTTCGGCGCGCTCAAATAGCAGTGTGATGGAGCATCATAATATTGTGACGTATTTCTAACTTCGAGGCGGATCTGATAATGGTATTATAGTCAGATTTGAGCAATAAAATCGAAGCTCCATTTAGGTCAGCCACATGGTCAGATCTAGGGAGGGTAGACGAACAACAGTCCTATGGACGGAGTATTTGTGTTAGGATAGGGTGTTGGTATCTTTTGGTGCTGTTTACTACATGAGCATTACCTATATTAGGATACTATATTCCCTCACTACAAAAACAATGGTCTGGAGATATACAATATCCTTATATATACATGTCAACGATATTTGAGAGTTTGCGGATGACAAAGTGGACTGATAGTTGCTTGTCACCTGAATAAAGTCGGAGTGAAAGATGTCTATAGAGAAAAAAGTAGTAAAGATTAGCAATCATACATATCAACCAAAACATGAAATATTGTCCAAGATTCAAGCAGAGGAAATTTTAAAAAAGTATAATACCAAACCAAGTCAGCTTCCTTATATCATGATGGATGATAAAGGGATTGAAGAGCTTGACGTGCGACCAGGTGATATTATAAAGATTACGCGCAGAAGCGCGACTGCGGGTGAAAGTGTATATTACCGCTATGTGGTAGAATCTTGAGCTTATTATGATGTGGCCTATAATTAATGATATTTTAAGAAGGGATGGCATTGCCCGGCAGCATCTAAATTCATATAACGAATTCATGGAACGCGGGCTGCAGAGTATAATCGATGAAGTTGGGGAAATTGAGATCGAGACGGCGGAATATCCATACAAAATCAAGCTTGGAAAAATAAAGTTACAACAACCAAGGATTATGGAGTTAGATGGTTCTATAACTCATGTTGCTCCCATGGAAGCTAGGCTTCGTAACCTTACCTATGCATCACCCATCATGTTAGAATGTAGCATTGTTGAAGATGGCAAAATTTTAGAATCTAGGTTTATTCATATCGGAGATATGCCTGTAATGGTCAAATCTAACGCATGTATATTACACAATTTGCCTGATGGAAAGCTCGTAGAACTAGGTGAAGATCCTCGCGATCCAGGTGGGTACTTTGTAATAAACGGATCAGAACGTGTTGTTGTTGGCTTAGAGGACCTTTCTTATAACAAGATAATTGTGGATTCTGAGGAGACTTCGGGTACAATACTTTACAAAGCAAAAGTTTACTCCTCCATTGTAGGATACAGAGCCAAGTTAGAGCTTATTATGCGACCCGATGGGTCAGTAGTCGGTAAGATCCCGGGCTCTCCTGTCGATATACCGTTGATTACTTTAGTGCGTGCTCTAGGTTTGGAGTCAGACAAGGATATAGCAAGTGCTGTAACGTTAAATAGTGTCATTCAGGATGAACTCGAACCGTCGTTCGAGAAAGCTGGTGATATCATAACGAGCAGAGATGCTATCGTATATATCAGTAAACGAATAGCACCGGGTATGCTTGAGGAGTTTCAAATAAAGCGTGCAGAGACACTGCTTGACTGGGGATTGCTCCCACATCTTGGAAAGAATCCTGATAACCGACATGAAAAGGCATTGTTCCTAGGAGAAGCAGCGAGCAAGTTGATCGAGCTTAAGCTCTCATGGGTTGACTCTGATGATAAAGATCATTATGGAAATAAGGTTATTAAATTTGCTGGCCAAATGCTTGCGGACTTGTTTAGAACGGCGTTCCGTAATCTAATTCGAGACATGAAATACCAACTTGAAAGATCTGGCCAAAAACGTGGTATCAATGCCGTTGCCGCCGCAGTGAGACCAGGAATCATTTCTGACAAACTTAATAACGCGATAGCGACTGGTAACTGGGGCCGTGGAAGGGTCGGAGTTACTCAGTTACTGGATAGAACCAATTACATGTCAACCATAAGCCATCTGCGCAGAATCCAGTCTCCGCTTAGCAGAAGTCAGCCAAACTTTGAGGCAAGAGATCTACATGCTACTCATTTCGGAAGGATTTGTCCGGCTGAAACACCAGAAGGTTCTAACTGTGGGCTAGTCAAAAATTTAGCACTTTCAGCAGTGATTTCTGTAAGTGTATCTTCAGCGGAAATTGTCGAAAAACTATATGAATTTGGAGTCGAACACGTTGATGAAGCTAATGAAAAACTCAGGAGCATCGGGGCTAGAGTATTTGTTGACGGTAGATTAATAGGATATGCTGAAGACGGACGCCGCCTATCAAGTGTCCTAAGAGATATGCGAAGGTCAGGAAAAATTCACCCTCATGTTGGGATATACTTTTACTCCTCACTGAATGAGAATGCGACTAAACGACTTTACGTAAGTTGCAATGCAGGGCGGGTTCTCAGGCCTTTGGCTGTGGTCAAAGATGGTAGAGCTCTTATAACCGATGAAATAATTGAGAAGGTTAACAAGAAATTTCTATCATGGACTGACTTGCTTTATATGGGCATGATTGAGTTAGTAGATGCAAATGAAGAAGAGAACTGCTATGTATCTGTCGAATTGGCACATCTGGAAAAAACGCACACACATCTCGAAATATTTGCATCTGCCATCCTCGGCGTAGGAGCTTCGATCATTCCATATCCTGAACACAACCAATCGCCGCGGAATACATATGAAAGTGCCATGGCCAAACAAAGCCTTGGTTTTTCTACCCCTTTGATGAACGCTAGTACTTACGTCAGACAGCATTTTATGCTGTATCCTCAGACGCCCGTAGTGAGTACCAAGGCAATTAATCTACTGGGTCTTGATGATAGACCAACTGGGCAGAACTGTGTCGTTGCTGTTTTACCATTTGAGGGGTATAATATAGAAGATGCAATAGTGTTCAACAGATCCTCTGTGGAAAGGGGACTCGGCAGAACGTTCTTTTATAGGGTATATGAAGCCGAAGCAAAGCAGTACCCTGGTGGAATGAAGGATAATTTCGAGCTTCCAGAATCAGATGCCAATATCAGAGGCTTTAGAGGAGAAAAAGCGTACCGCTTACTAGAGCAGGACGGTGCTATCACCCACGAAGCAGTCGTGACGGGTGGTGATATTTTGATTGGTAGGACCTCTCCTCCTAGATTTATGGAGGAATACAAAGAATTTGAGGTGAAGGGTCCGTACCGGAGGGATACTTCAGTAGGTGTGAGGCCATCAGAAAACGGTGTCGTAGATACGGTTATCATGACTCAGTCAGTGGAGGGAGGAAAAATGTTTAAGATAAGAGTGCGGGATATGCGCATTCCGGAGATAGGAGACAAATTTGCCTCTCGACACGGTCAGAAGGGGGTAATAGGTATGTTGGTAAACCAAGAAGACTTGCCTTATACCGAAGAAGGTGTTGTACCTGACATTATGATAAATCCGCATGCTTTCCCTTCACGAATGACAGTTGGACAGTTTATGGAGTCATTAGGAGGCAAGGCTGCTTCACTGAGATGTCGTACTGTTGATGGCTCTGCTTTTCTCGGTGAGAAATTAGATGATTTGAAGAGCGTCTTAGAAGAATACGGCTTCAGGTATAGTGGCAAAGAGGTCATGTACGAAGGTAGGTCAGGCAAAAGATTTCCTTACGATGTTTACGTGGGAGTAGTATATTATCAAAAATTGCACCACATGGTTGCAGACAAGATACACAGCAGAGCGAGAGGACAGGTTCAGATGCTTACTAAACAGCCTACTGAGGGCAGAGCACGCGGGGGCGGTCTAAGATTCGGTGAGATGGAACGAGATTGTCTTATCGCATACGGCGCATCAATGATGCTCAAAGATAGGTTGTTAGAGGAGTCCGACAAAGCAGAAGTGAACGTATGCGAACGGTGTGGTTTATTATCTTACTACGACGTCAAGCAACGTAGGTACATTTGCAGAGTAGACGGTGAAAAGGCAAAGATTTCGTCAGTCGTGATTGCTTATGCATTCAAACTTCTGTTACAAGAGATGATGAGCCTGAATATTGCTCCTAGGCTAATAGCCAAGGAGAAAGTCTAAGGAGGATGTAATCGGGCAGATGGAACAACCTATGAAAGTCCTCGGAGGTATAAAATTTAGTGTTTGGTCTCCAGTAGAAGTGCGTAAGTTCAGCGTGGCAGAGATTACAGCGCCAGAGACTTATGATGAAGATGGCATGCCAGTTCAGGGTGGATTAATGGATAATAGACTAGGGACGTTAGAGCCTGGTCAGAAATGTGCTACATGTGGTAACACCTCTGCGAAGTGCCCGGGTCATTTCGGACATATAGAGTTAGCTGAGCCAGTATTACACATAGCTTTTGTCGATGATATATACAAAATGCTTTTAATTACCTGTAGATCATGCAATAGGATCAAATTAAGCCCTGGAGAACTCTCGAAATACCAACATTTGAGAGCAAGCAAAGCTGCCTATGCAGTTATTACTCTTGAAAACGTCAAAGCGGAGATTATTGAAAAGGCAAAAAAGGTGAAAATATGTCCTCATTGCGAAAAAGAGCAAAATGAACTAGTTTTTACAAAACCGACTATCTTCGTAGAGAAGACTGAGGTGGGTGAAAATAGATTGCTTCCTATCACAATTAGAGAAAGGTTGTTGCATATTTCGGATGAGGACCTTGTGCTCTTGGGATACGATCCAAGGACTGCGAGACCGGAGTGGTTTGTCCTTCAAGTCCTTCCAGTGCCGCCAGTTACAGTAAGACCTTCTATAATTTTGGAAACAGGAATCAGATCAGAGGATGATTTGACGCATAAACTCGTGGATATTATTAGGGTTAATCAACGACTTAAAGAAAGTAAAGAAGCTGGTACGCCACCCCTTATTGTCCAGGACCTGGTAGATTTATTACAGTATCATGTCACCACTTACTTTGATAATGAAGTCTCCGGCATTCCACAAGCTCATCACCGGTCGGGTAGACCTTTAAAAACACTTACTCAAAGACTGAAGGGTAAAGAGGGGCGGTTTAGAGGATCCCTGTCAGGCAAAAGAGTAGATTTCTCTAGTAGAACTGTGATCTCACCGGATCCAAATCTTGCTATCTCTCAGGTTGGCGTACCAGTGGATGTCGCTAAAAAACTCACTATTGCAGAAACGGTTTCTCAGTGGAATGTAGATGAACTAAGGAAACTAGTGATTAACGGACCAAATCTATACCCAGGTGCAAATTACATTATAAGGCCTGATGGTGTTAAGATTAGGCTGGATTATGTCAACGATAGAAAGATAATTGCTGATTCTCTCGCAGCAGGGTATATGGTTGAAAGACACCTAACTGATGGAGACATTGTAATTTTCAACAGACAACCGTCTCTACATCGTATGTCTATCATGGCACACTATGTTAAGGTTCTTCCCTATCGTACGTTCAGATTGCATCCAGCCGTTTGTCCTCCATACAACGCAGATTTCGACGGAGATGAGATGAACCTTCACGTTCCACAAAGCGAAGAAGCGAGAGCTGAAGCAGCCCTCTTGATGAGGGTACAAGATCAATTAATATCGCCCAGGTACGGTGGACCGATTATTGGCGGAATAAGGGATTTCATAACAGGTGCTTTCATCCTTACTAGTGATGACACCACCTTGACGAAAGAAGAATTTTCAAACTTTGCTCTTATAGGAGGGTATAGAGGCTTTATGCCTGAACCAGCAGTTAATGAGGATGGTAAACAACTGTTTTCAGGAAAGCAACTGTTCACCCTTTTTTTCCCAAGAGATTTTAACTTCGTGATCACATCTAAGTGGAACAAATCCGTTAAAGGAGAAGGGAGGGACGTAATCATAAAGAATGGAGAGCTTCTGAGCGGAGTTATCGATAAGGCTTCGATCGGTGCTGAGGAGCCAGACAGTGTCCTGCATCGGATTGTTAAAGATTATGGTAATGACGTAGCTAGAAAATTTCTTGATTCGATACTAATTATGCTTAAGACATACATCACTCACAGGGGTTTTTCATACGGCTACTCTGACCTCTGGCTAGATGATAAAACAAAAGATGAGATTAGAAATGTGATTCAAAAAGCGTATGACAAGGTGTACGAATTCATTCAGCAATACAAAGATGGGTCGTTACCATTAACAAGAGGACTGGCCCCGGAGGATGCTTTGGAACTATATGTTGTTAATGAACTGTCAAGGGCAAGAGATAGAGCAGGTAAGACAGCAGACAGGGCATTTCCTGACGATAATTCAGGGGTCATAATGGCGTCGACCGGAGCTAGGGGTTCTACCCTAAATATAGGTCAGATGACCGCCGCTTTGGGCCAACAGTCTATCAGGGGAAGACGGATTTACAAAGGATACCGTAATAGAGCGCTACCACATTTCAAAACTAACGATACTAATCCAGATGCAAAGGGATTTGTAAAATCAAATTACCGAGATGGATTGAACCCTTTGGAATTCTTTTTTCATGCTATGGGCGGGAGAGAGGGTTTGGTCGACACTGCGGTTAGAACACAACAGTCGGGTTACATGCAGAGAAGACTCATCAATGCTCTAGAACACTTGAAAATAGAGTATGATCAAACCGTGCGAGATCCTCACGGAAACATTATTCAGTATTTGTATGGTGAGGACGGGATTGATCCAGCAAAAAGCGACCACGGAGAAGCCGTCAATGTCTCAAGGCTGATCGGAAACGACATTGCTGTAGTTGACGGAACAAAAGCATCTCATCACGACATAAAGACAATTGTCGCAAAATATGCAACGTCTCTTAATCCAAAAATACAGAATGATTTGCAAATAGCTCTTTCTGAAAACAACCTGAGCATGGAAGAAATTGACAGTATTCTGAAAAAAACACTAGATCTGATCAGCAAGGCAATGGCTGATCCCGGAGAGGCCGCAGGAGTCGTGACGGCCCAGTCGATAGGCGAACCCGGAACGCAGATGACTCTTAGAACATTTCATTTTGCAGGAGTTAAAGAAAGAAATGTGACATTAGGATTGCCTAGACTCATCGAGTTAGTAGACGCGAGGAAAAAACCCGTGACGCCCACAATGGATATTTACCTTGATGACGAATACCGAATAACCAGAGAAAAAGCACTAGAAGTCGCAAGAGAGATAATTTACACTCGAGTAAGCGATCTGGTAGAGAAGACGGATGTTGATTATGGAGGTGTTCTTAGCTTTCAAATAGCTGAAAATAGACTTGCCGAGAGAGGTTGTGATTTGCAAGACGTGTATCAAGTTCTCAAAGGGTCCAAAAAGAAATACGAAATCTCTATGAACGATAAGAAAGCTTTAATCAAACTGGCTATACCTGACGAGCCGGATGCACAGACTCTCTTGGCCTTAAAGAACAAGCTGCTGAATACTAGGGTTAAAGGAGTAGCCGATATTGAACGGGTGACAATTGTAAAACAAGAAGAGGAATGGGTCATTCAAACTGCAGGTTCGAACCTTGCAAAAGTAGTGGCAATTAATGGAGTTGACACTTCTAGAGTCACGACCAACAATGTGTATGAAATCTGGCAAACGCTAGGGATTGAAGCTGCCAGGACAGCTCTTGTGAAGGAGATAACGAATACGTTAGAGGAGCAAGGATTAGAGGTCGACATAAGGCACATTTTGCTTGTGGCGGATCTTATGACCTCTAAGGGATACCTACAACAGATCGGTAGACATGGCATTGCCGGGACTAAAACTTCAGTCTTGGCACGTGCAGCTTTTGAAATCACAGTTCCAACCATTGCTAAGGCCTCACTCGAAGGACAGGTAGAGACATTGAGGGGAGTGACAGAAAACGTAATAGTAGGTGCTACTGTCCCAGTAGGTACAGGAATGGTGGACCTCTATATGCAGGTGAAAGAAAAGAATGCTGAAGTCAATAGATAAAACCATTAAAGAAGCAGTTGGCAGGGGCAAATTCAAATGTGGCCTGAGACAGGCTCTTCAGTCCGTCAAAGGGTCGAAACTCATCGTGATCTCAAGATCTATTGACCATTCAAACAGACTGGAACTCGAAGAAAAGGCTAAATCAGCAGGAGTTTCGATTCAGGAGTTTGACGGTAATTCCATACAGTTGGGGAAATTATGTGGCAAGCCGTTCAGGGTTTCGGCGGTTTCATTTAAAGAATAGGTTGAAAGCTTTTTTCAGGAATGGAGAAACAAAACATTAATGGAATGATGCGAATGAATCTAAATATATTCCTAGTTCGGAATAGAAAGAATTATGGTTTGTTAACAACCGCGCTTGCTTTCCCTAAACTACAGTTAGCGAATAGGTATGAAGACTTAAATTGGACGTCGACAATCAGCATCAATTGTCATTTGAATGCTTCAACTTGCCTTTATCGCAGAGGTCTAATAGGATGACTGAGAAGATTAAACTGACTCCCGATGAACTTCGTTTGATATCTTTATTCCAAAGTATTACAAGCGCAAGTGCTAGAGATTGCATAGTTGACGATAAAATGGAACGGGTTATCTTTGTGGTTAACAAGGGACATATGGGACTTGCAATCGGCAAAGGAGGAGCAACAATTAAACAATTACAGAACGTTGTTGCGAAAAAAGTTGAACTCGTAGAGTATTCTGATGAAGCTTCTGACTTTATCCGTAATATTTTAAATTCTGAAATGGTTAAGGAAGTGAAAATTAATGAAAAATCAGATGGATCAAAACAGGCAGTTGTTTTCGTCGACCCAAAGAGAAAAGGTGTTGTAGTAGGCCGTGAGGGTAGAAATGCCGAGAAGGCAAGGATATTGGCAAAACGTTACTTTCAAATATCAAATGTTTTGATAGTAAGCCCGGAAACGACTAGTCAGGTGAATTTGTGAATGGCTAAATCTCCGTTGGGTTTATTCGCTGGACGTGTTCTACGAAGTAAAAGGAACAGAGCCAAATGGGCTAATAAGTACTACAAGAGAAGGATGCTGAAACTGGACAAGAAGGCCAATCCGCTGGAGGGCGCACCGCAGGCGAGGGCCATTGTCTTGGAAAAGGTTGGGATAGAATCAAAACAGCCTAACTCGGCTGTTAGAAAGTGTGTTAGAGTGCAGTTAATCAAAAATGGCAAATCGATCACTGCTTTTCTCCCGAGGGATGGCGCATTAAATTTTGTAGACGAGCACGACGAGGTCGTACTAGAAGGCATAGGAGGGTCTATGGGTGGAGCCATGGGCGATATACCAGGCGTTAGATGGCAAGTCTTTAAGGTAAACGGTGTTTCTCTAAACGAGCTTGTGCGTGGGAAGAAAGAGAAGCCTAGGAGGTAAGGAAAATGAGCGGTAGAGAACATGTTAATATATTATTGTTCAACAAATGGGTTACCGACAAAATCCAAGTAAAGGATTTGGGTCTGCAAAAAGTAATATCTTTGAAATCTGCTGTTATTCCAATTACCTCAGGAAGACACGTCCGTCAGAGGTTTAAGAAAGCAGAAGTAAACATAGTAGAAAGATTGGCAAACAAGATGATGCATTTCGGAAAAAGATATGCAAAAAATACAGGCAGGATGGGGGGTAAAAAGGCAAAAATGTTAACGGTGATAAGAACTGCATTAGATATAATTCATTTGCAGACAGGAAACAATCCGGTAGAACTATTGGTGAGCGCAATCGAAAACTCATCACCTAACGAAGATACTACTAGGATTGTATATGGGGGAGTTGTATATCACGTGTCAGTGGACGTCGCGCCTCTTCGTAGAGTTGATCTTGCCCTTCGATTCATAGCAGAGGGTGTACGAGAATCCAGCTACTCGAATCCTCAGACAATTGAAGAGTCATTAGCAAGAGAGATAATTTCTGCTTCAAACCATGACATGTCGAGTCACGCAATAAAGAAGAAGAATGAACAAGAGCGTATTGCTATGGCTTCCAGATAAACAGGATAAATGGCTTCTAATAGTCAGGATAAATCGGATACGTATTAATAATCATATTTAACCTTTGAATGGTACTAAGAATTTTGAAGATATAGCCATATTAAAGTTAAATAACGAGCTAATATACTGAAACCCATACATGAGCAGTAAAGACGAATTCATTTTCAAAAAAAGCGCTCTGATGAGCACGAAATCAGGGAAAGATATTCTCAAACATATTATACTTCGTGAAACGGGTTACAAACAAT
>JASHSN010000116.1 GCA_030038695.1 Nitrososphaeraceae archaeon | reverse complement strand
TTATTTGATATTAATACAGGATTTCCTACTACTATCTTTGCCTCTTCTATTATGTGTTGAAACTTTTCTATTACCGATATAGCAATACCAAGTGTATATGGACTATGAGTATGTACAATTGCATTTGTTTTTCCTAATTTTTTATAGATGGATACGTGCATATACCATTCTATACTCGGTTTCAGTCTTCCAAGGGTCTTTCCAGTTTCTAAATTAACCTTGACCAAATGCTCCTCATGCAAATTGTAACGTGGAATTCCTGAAGGAGTTATCCACATCCATTTTTTGTTCTGTACTTTAAAACTATGATTACCCGATACTGGCGGCGTGAAACCCATTCTATACAAATTCTTAACACAATTTACGAGAGTCTTTTTATTGTCGACACCAATTTTATTGGAAATCAATACAATGCAAACAGAGAGAGATCCTATTAATGATACTACATTTTTAATACAATTCTCCCAAAAAACTGCTATGTTTCATCGATTACTACTACGACTAGCATACCTGTCAAGGAGGATGTCTTCTTCTACTGAAGGTTATACAAGGTCCTTGATAACCTTTATTCCTTCCTCAGCAGTAAATGCTTTCAAAGTTTTAGTTCTTGCATTTCCAAGTGACCCAACTTTGAGCATTAAAGACATTACTGTTTCATCATTTGGAGCTTCTATAACTAATACCATATCGTATTCTCCCATAGTAAAATAAGCTCCAGTCAATTTTCCACCGGCTTTTTCTACTGATGCTTTGAAGGAACTGTAACGGTCTGAAACGGTGTCTTTGATCGTGTTAATCCCTTGCTGCGTCCAATTTATGAATAAGATATAGTGTGACAAATATAACGCATGGATACATAACCTGATATTTATATATTATATGTTGAAATCATTCTCATTTGAGATGCCAATTAATCGAGTGTTCCATAGAACCGGCATTCAAGCGTCATCTGTTTTCCCGCGTAACTTCCAAATCTTAGTCTTATCGCAGGGCGTCGAAGCAACAGGCATATCAATAATTAATTAACTACCCCCCACCGTCTATTAGTAGTCCCAATTCTTTTAGCAATCAAATTCTTTATGTGCTTATGGTTTGTAGAAACATATGTGAAAGGTTATATTCTAAAATTATTGTTGGTAAAAGTCCATATCAAGACGGTATGAAATACTGTAGAAGATGTGAAGTTTATTTTTGCCAGTTTGACAGATTCTGTCGATGTTGTGGAATGGCATTAAGAACTTCACCTAGATAAAACAGTTGATATATTCAAATATATTAGACCTAACCTTGCTTTCTTTGCTAATGAAAATACTTTTGAAAATGCAGATATCTTTTATCGATTATAACTGGTGTACCTTAGTTAACCGGCATAATAGAATACTATCATGGATGGGTGTTTGTTGACTACAGTCATCAAGTTTAAGATTTATACAACTATTTTGTAAGGTTATACGTGGACATCAGAACAATATGGACAATTCCAATTGTCCTAGTATTAGTGACAGCGCTACCAACAGCACTAGCAGCACATACACATAGCCAGACACAAACACATAGCCCAGCATATCTGTATGGATATGGACTAGGTAAGAATGCAGTAACGCGAGGATACTATGATGTAATGAATGACTGTTCGAATCGCCCGTACCTTTCCACTAATCTAACAGGCGCAATTAAGAACTTTACCTCACTGCAGCAAGTAAACGACTGCGATTCAGGCTATGATAATGGATGGAATAAATACTGTCATATAGGTTTAGCTAGACATTCTGATGCTGCTGCAGATTGTCCAATCTCCGGTCCAAAAACAGAGATTCTCAATCCTAGCGGCACATTACCTTGACCTTCATGCATACGAATAAATTTGATGAATAATCCTCAGCATAACCCAATGAGAAAACGATTTGCCTTTGCAACAGCCGTCGTATTTGTGATTGGAATAATGACAACAATTCCATTCAATGGTATGCTTGCATCTACAGCTGTGGCACAACAACAGCAAATCAATTCGAATACTTCTTCCCAAACTGCTAATCCTTCTAATCCCTTACCTCTTAGGACCATATTCAAACAAGTAGAGAATTCTGTTGTACAAATAACAAGCAAGACACCAACGATTGGTGCTCCCAATTCTCAGAATCCACAATCACCAAACGCTACCACATTAGGTTCTGGCTTTGTTTATGATAAGCAAGGACATATTGTCACCAATGGTCACGTAGTAGGTGATGCAAAGATAGTGGATGTAACATTTGTGGATGGCAATAGATATACTGCAATTGTTATAGCAAGCGATACTTATAGTGACATGGCCGTTCTACAACTACTTTCGCAGAATGCTAGTCAGCCTCAACGACAACAACAACTACTATCATCTTTTAAACCACTAGCGTTAGGGAATTCCTCTAATATAGAAGTTGGAGATGCAGTAATCGCTATCGGTAATCCTTTTGGCCTAAGTGATACTATGACGGCAGGCATAGTAAGCGGGACAGGAAGATCACTTCCGACTGACGCAAGTGGCGGATTTTTAATATCAAATATAATCCAAACTGATGCACCAATAAATCCTGGCAATTCTGGTGGACCCTTGCTTGATGCGCGAGGCCAGATGATTGGAATGAATACAGCCATACTATCCGGTACAAATACATTTTCAGGAATAGGCTTTGCAATTCCTTCTAATGCTATAGCAAAAATAGTACCGACATTAATTGAAAAAGGCTATTATCCACATCCGTATCTTGGGCTTAGGGATAGTACTTTGACGTCAGATTTGGCAGAAGATGCGGGTATACCGGTAAACCTAAAGGGTGCATACGTAGATTCACTTCT
>JASHSN010000115.1 GCA_030038695.1 Nitrososphaeraceae archaeon | reverse complement strand
GAAGCAAGGAGTGATTTACCTCTTCGAATGGAACAAGATTGCAAGGACAAAATATACGGGGAGATTTGCCGGATTTGTAATGGAACAGGTCAAATTTCACGCTATAGATCTTGGACCTATTAAATTAAGCAAGGATCATAAAAGTATAAGAGGAACATTTAAAGAGTCACCTTTCGAATCTGAGTTTGGATGTAGCTTCATCATAAAGCTTGATGATGCCAAATCGACCGCCAGCTTCCGAGCATTTGACGAAAATCGCAATGAGCTATGTCGTAAGATTCTGTTCGTTAGACAGGAGCATGACAGTATAGTTGTATACGCGAAAGAGACAAATTAACTAGGAAGGTTAAGTTTTTCAATGAATTATTCGCTCATAGGTTTGTAAATGCCCTTTTGAAGCATCTTTCTTGCAAATTCATTCCTAGTAGCGTGACCCGAATCAGCTAGAGTCGATATCAAAAGCTGTACTTGCGATTGCATAGTGTTGAATTGGTCTTTCATAATCTTTAACTCATCTTCCTTTTCTTTCTGACTCTCAACCGTCTCGTTATAAGCATCATATGTTAGTACCATTCTACATTTGGCACAGAACCTGCTATCTGGTTTGTTTGGTTCATTACAGTTAGGGCATTGCTTGGGTTTTAATAGGTCTAATAGCTGATTGTCTTTTGTAACTATTCCATATGCTGCTAATAAGCTATTACTTGATTCATTTGCAAAATGGTGCAAGTATTTTGCTGGCATTTTTGAGTCACTAGTCCAACCTGCGTATTGTGTTAGCAGGCCAGGAATCTTTTTTGATTTTTCTGTCAGTCCAGTATGACGTCTAATGTAAGGATTCCATGGTTTTTTTAACAGACTTCTAATTTTTTGTTTATCTTCAACTGGAACATCTGGACTTGTCAATAGTTTTGGAAAAAAATCTAACTTCAAATGTCTATACAAACAATTTAATCTGCCAACAGTAATGGTCTGTCCGAATCTTCTTTTTGTACCACTGAAAAAACCTGCATCTGGATTCCCAGGTTGCGGGTGTTCATGATCTAGATAGTCTTTTACATAAGGTATGGAATGAAACAGTGGAATGGTTCTATTCCCTGTTTTGCCGTTTATTACAATTTCTGCATACTGCTTGTTATCTGATGTCATCTTAAATAAAACCTCTTTAATACTCAGTTTCAATAATTCACTAGGTCTACAACTTGTATCCCTACTTACTGTATGGTAGCACCTCATACGCTTGGAAGGACAGTATTTTAGAAATATGGCGTCGTCTTCTTCAGTCCACAAGTCACTAGGCATATATATTGACTTCTCCTTGCGTTTCTGCTTACTGATGTTTTGAATGATCGACGGTATTGGTCTTTGTTTTGATGGTTGTTTAGGATAATACAACCATCTGAAGAACTTGGATATGACTGTCAAATACAAATTATACGTACCAATCCATTGATGCATTGGATCATCTTTCTCAGATTTTCTAAAATGTTCCAAAAATAGTAATAAATCATCTCTTTTTATAGATTTGAAAGGCATATTATTAAGATATTTACTCATATATGATATTACATTGATAATTATCGTTCTATAGCTGTCAGAAAGGCTGCTTTCAGTTCTTACAGCCAATATATAGTCACATAATATTGAAATATTAGGCTCAGAAATTTCATTCAAACGTCTGTGATATTCTTTAGCCAAACCATCAACCACGCGGTCTATTTTGAGCTGCAATATGTCGTGCTGTGTTGCTTTTTGCATGAGTCTATATACATCTATATACATCGTGCGTGTCTGTAATAAACGTTTTGTTGAGATAAGTTTATTTGTAATAATCTATTTTAATATGACCTAGATTTATGGAAAGCGGAAATAATACATCAAAATACTCTTCCGGTGCCTCATCATTTGTTGCAAAAATGATATTTTTTACGAAAGGGAAAGGATTACACAAAGATTATCTTACGAGCTTCGAACTTGCCCTGCGTGATGCTGCAATAAGCGATCTAAATCTTGTCTCGGTATCCAGCATAATGCCACCAGAATGCAAAATCGTAACTAGGGAGGAAGGACGAAAACACCTACTGCCAGGACAGATTGTTTTCACAGTTATGGCCAAGTCTGCTACAAATGAACCAAATAGATTAATTGCTGCGTCCATTGGTTTAGCAAGACCCGCGGATCATTCTCAGTATGGATATTTATCAGAACACCATTCATATGGTGAAACAGCTCAGAAGGCTGGTGATTACGCTGAGGATATGGCAATGGAGATGCTTGCGACAACAATAAGCCTACCAGATGACCCTAGTCTTACATGGGATCAAAGAGAAGAGCAATGGAAGCTTTCAGGAAAAATCTATAGGACGCACAATTTCACACAATCTGCAGAAGGACATAAAGATGGTTTATGGACAACTGTGATAAGTGCTGCAGTAATGATATTGTAAGCATACGCAAATTGCTAGCTTCTTGCAAGCATGGAGTCATGAACTAGTTTATAGTTCTTGATTTATTTACAATAATATAACACGAAGGATATCTACACTGACATAAGCCTATGTAGGAATTAGTGTATGTCTTCAAACAGGTGATTTCCATACGATCTAACCATGAGAAAGGACATAATCAAAGACATACGTCGTTGGAAACTAGTCAGAATAATCTTGCCAGCCTTACTAATCAAAATCATACTATTAGCCAACTCGGATATCTTGATTATAACTAGGGTATAGGCTTAGCAATCCATTTATTCTGCATTTGAGCACTAATTTGGGCGTGGATTTGGCTCAAACAAGAGAGCGTAGGGTGGTATCGTGTGGTTCATAATTCGTCCATCCCTGTCGCGGTCCGAGATTTCTCGATCAAGGTTATAACATTCGGAAGATTTGATCAAATATGGTCAACTCAACACTGTATAATCAGCCTAGACCATCATCACTAACTCATAGATCAAAAGTATATTCTTAGGATACTGTGTAGATGACTGTAAAATTGCAAAACTAGTCGCTAGTATAGATAGGCAGCAGTAGGACGGAAATATTGCTAAAACTAGTA
Source organism: Nitrososphaeraceae archaeon (assembly GCA_030038695.1). Taxonomy (GTDB): domain Archaea; phylum Thermoproteota; class Nitrososphaeria; order Nitrososphaerales; family Nitrososphaeraceae; genus Nitrosopolaris. The sequence goes on along the minus strand of JASHSN010000115.1, from coordinate 1,379 downwards.
TTGGCATGTTCAATTATGGACGCTTATGGAGTAAGAAGCTATTAGTCCTGTAGTTGGATTCTGATCTTAGATTAGCTATATTGCACCACAGTAAATGCAGAATATCGTACATCATAAATTTCATGCCTCCTAGTCCTTTTTGGGATATGTGTGTACCGCCTTGTCTTTTACTCCATGCACGCTCAAAATAGCCTGTCTGTCCTCACCGATATCGAGCTTTCGTCACATGGGGGTTCATCTACAGGTTCCTTAATTCCTATCGTAACGATCCATCCTCCAAAGAACACTTCTGACCAGTTATCTGAGTCTGACGCGTATTTGTGGGGATGCGCCTTTCACAGGGATACAACATATTTACTGCCTCTTCTTTCCTTTTCCCAGATCGAACGATATATCATACTAAGATTATTTCATGAAGAAGTGTTTATAGTCATGTCTTATTGGACAATGGAAGATTAATAAGTTTCTGCGCTGCTAATAGGATGATAGATTGGCTAAGCTTTCTGAACCATGTCAAAGAGGAGACCACAATCACTGTCCTGTTCAGCAGCCATATGATCACGACTATCCAGACTGTCAATGCGAATGCCATCCTGGCGTCTTACCTGGTCATCTGGGTCCTGAACTGTGAGAAGATAAAACGTCACTGGACAAGCGAAACTAAAACTTTGAACCTACACTTCAATCAATCAAATAGTAGACTGATTTCTACGTACAAAATGAACTATAAAAAAGGAAAGGTAACAGCTCTAGGTATTTACTCAGAGATATAATGCTAACCACCAGTTTAAAACTTCTGAAATATTCAGCCACGAATAATAATTAGGTAGACGAAATAGTATGGGGCTTATTTCATACGAGTGTGTCTGTGTTTGTGGCTTGTTATAAAAACGTCAATTTAGGGTGAGATGACGACGTTGGCGATGAAAGAAAAGCTTAGCCAAGAAGAATTCAAAGTTGACAAAACAGAGATAAACAGACACAATCCATGAAAGAAAGTATCTGTAAACAAGCACTAAAAAACATCAATTTAGATGTCAAAGAGAAAACTGTTTACTGTATTTATCGAACCTTCAGATTGTGGTAAAACAAACTAGGTATTGGAATGGTATTTCAAAAACCAAACCCGTGGAAATCAGTCTTCGATATAAGAAAGTATTATTGTCATAATCTACTCGATTTCCGAAGAACAGAATCAATACTAATTCAATTGAATTATGCGAACTATGATGGCTGGCGATAGTAGGTAAAAGTCCTATATTAAAATTATGTTATGATCTAGTTTGTTGAAAGACATGTAAAAGCCTATTCCGAATTCTCTATGGTTAGCTGACCCCTTATTGTGCATGACCTAGAAGGTCTCGTTTGTTGAATGGGGA
>JASHSN010000114.1 GCA_030038695.1 Nitrososphaeraceae archaeon | reverse complement strand
GTGTTACTATTAACAATATCGTACTGAATGGATATCAGAAAGCCCTTACAGACTCTCCGACTTCGGACTTCGCGACAAAAATTAGAGAGTCGATAAATGCTCGGATAAAAGAACTTTTTTGATCGGAGGAAGGGCTTGGGTCGTTTTGTAATTCTAAGTGGCGGTTGATGAGATAAAGTATGGCGTGAAAATGTGGTGTATCACGATAAGAATAAAGAGGAATGATCAATTGCATGGCAAACCCTTGCACAAGGAATTGATAGAATTTTTAATGAGAACTAAAGTGTCTGGTGCAACCGTTTGGACTGGTGTTGACGGATTTGGGAAACGGCGTAGATCTACAGTTCATCTTGAGGGAATAACGATCAATATGCCATTGGTAATAGAAGTTATCGAAGAAAAATCTAAGATGGAGCCTTTGTTTCCTCAAATTAAGAGTATGGTTAACAATAATGGTGTTTTAAGTGTGCATGAAGTTGAAGTGTTCTAGATCAATGGAAAAGAGCAGTGCAAGACTTGGATTACGAATCTATCTGACTACGTCACTGTTGGTATACGAAGATGACTAGTGACCTTCATCTATCTCGAACCCATCAACCGGAACTTTCTCTACACTCTCGTTATTATTGCCCACGTCTCTTGTGGAAAAGGATTTTCATTAAAATCTAGGAATGTTAAGGTCTGATCTACACTATCAATAGGTTTAGGTTTTTTCGTCCGGGCCATAGTCATAGACATAGTCATTCCTCGATCTCTATCCATCTTCCATTTTTCTACAAATAATTCGGCCTGTCTCTCAATCGTATCCAAACCCATCACCGTATATATATCGATAGGTCAGATGTTGAAATCCTTATATCTGTTATACCCAATATACTATGTGAAAAAATGCCCGGTTAAAAATATCCAGTTCCGTATTGTGGTTAATTTGTCGATCTGGGGAAAATTCAAGAACATTAAGGCTGATAGGCATACTTGGATTATATAGTAGGATGAGTGCATGTTATCCAGAATCCCGCTCAGTATCCTCAAATACAAGCTTCAGAGTACTAGGTTACAAGTTGTATAAAACAAAAATTGAAGTGTTATTTATGGGATTATTATTGATGGCTATACTTGCATTATCTTGTGTATCAACTAGTATTTTCAAGCGACAAAACCAGACACTAGCTCAATCATACGTACAAACAATAAAATAGAGAAATTTAGTAATAGACTTAGGCAATGGAGTAAGGACTAAAGCTCAACTAACGTATTCTTAGAGTTGAACTGAAGCGGATACATCACACTAAATAATACCTAAATAAAAAGATTCTACTTCATCAGATTTTGCTTCATCATTCTATAAAACTCTTCATCGGGCATGTTTCTTTTAGCTTCCTTCAATGATTCTATATCCTTTCCAGCTAAATACATGAGACTAGGATTTTCACTCGTCACAGCATTAAGCACTACTTTCGCTACAACAATGGCAGATGAGCCATTCTCCAACATTGGTTCAAAGCTTGCAGCCATTTTTTGCATTATCTGCGAATAGGGGGAATTTGGATTTTGAGATTTCTTGGCAACAACTACATCATTAACAAAGTTTGTTCTAATAACTCCCGGCTCTACTAAGACCACTTTTATTCCAAATGGCTCCAATTCATATGCCATACAGTTACTCAGACCTTCAAGAGCATATTTTGTGCTAACATAGGCGGATCCCCCAGGATAACCACCCATAGTTACCGTACCAGAACTGATATTTACGATGATTCCAGATTTCTGTTTCCTCATAAGTGGAAGGACAGCTTGAGTTACTCTCGTAACACCAAAAAGATTGGTTTCGTATTGAGCCTTGAGCTCTTCCATTGCAAGGTCTTCAAATGCACCATTAAGTGCGTAACCCGCATTATTTACCAATACATCTATACTGCTAGCTTCGGTTATTATTGATTCGATTGCATCTTTGACAGAGCCGTCATCAGTAACGTCTAGCTTTACTACCCTTAGTAGAGATTTTTCCTTTCCTGTTAGAGATTTAAGGTTTTTTCTTTTTTCCGGATTCCTCATTGTAGCATAGGTAAGGAATCCATTCCGTGCCAACATTAGAGACGTTTCATATCCTATGCCGCTTGAGCTACCCGTAACTACAGCAACCCTCTGGTCGGATGAAGAAGAAGGTACCATTCTTTAAGCTACTACACAAACCACTACTTAAGTAAGGTAGTAATCCTCAAGCTAGTAGGTAACCAAGATTTAACTGCGTTGTAAGGGCTATTGTTAATTGAAGGGTATAGAAGCTCGTCGTTAGGCCTGGGGTCATGATGCGGTGCCTTTATGTAGTAAACAACTTTCTTGTAGAAGCCTCGCCCCTGCATTAAACATAGGAACAATAAGATTATACCAGGATTATTCACTCTAACATGTAAATATCACAAAATCCATTATAGAACATGGACGATTCATCTTGCAGATATGTGAAAATTCCATTAGTCTGGAATGCTCCCACCTGCGACCGATGTGGTCGTCCAGAGGTGGACATTTTCCAAGCTGAGGGAGAGTTCTGCTGCTCATGTTGGACAAAGAGAACTGAGCCCTATGTCACGCCTTAGAAGAAACCATGATACGTCAAATGCTTGCAAACTGAAAAACATCTGTCAAAATATATTAATTTACAGCTTCCACACATATCATATGAAATCGCCAGAAACGGTTTGCTCTAAAATGAAAAGCAGAACAGAAAATCAGCAATACATTACGTTTCACCCGATGGACAGTAATCACTTGAGGACTGGTGAGTCAGTTACAGACGTAGACTTGACTCCAAGTCCATGTAGTACGCAAAATGATATTATATGTACTGATTATTCGCACATAACGATACCCGGAATTGGAGAAGTCTACTCGTTATTCTAAATACTCATCGGCATGAAAATGGACCCCTGTCGTTCGAGCTACGATTTTATTTATAATATCGGCTGCTCTTCTTTTCATACCATCTGTATTTGCAAGTACCGGAGCAAAACCTTATTCGCCAATGGCACGCAATATGGAGTCGCGAAAGATTAAGAAACGAAGGTACAAGTATTGAGTATATGGTCTTTGATGATGAAGGACATGGTTTTACAAAATACAGTAATCTTATCAAGGCTTTAAAGAAGTCTGCAGAATTCTTGGCAAACAGCTTGTCATTATAGAATCGACTATAATAACGTAAGGCGCCTTGAATTCAAATGACGATTTATCAATATTTATAAAATCATATTGGAAAGGGGACGAATGCATTGCCATGGAGTACGTGATATCCACAATGTCGTGAGAGCGGGTTCACTAAATTACTGCAATTGGTTTATACTATG
>JASHSN010000113.1 GCA_030038695.1 Nitrososphaeraceae archaeon | reverse complement strand
CTCAGCCATATGATTATTAAGATATAAACGTTTGTTATTAATAATGATGGCATGTTCTTAATAACGCTATTAAAATAGGGTTAATCTATGCCGTGTAAATATTAGCCTTAAAGCTTTAGTTTCAAGTTAATAAATCTGTATGACCGCTTGTAATTGCATCTGACCAGGTATACCGTAAATTTTGATTCCATACTACTCAGTGCTACTGAAATATCGATTTCGTCTGTCAATCATGTTTAGAAGTACAACATGTAGTGAAAGTTAAATAGCATGAAGCTCATCAATATTATTTCCAACCGTAATTCTATCTAGCAACCGGCGCGCCCGACGCTGGCATGGTGAGCCGTAAATCTCCTCATGTAGATAGAGTACCAGTCTCGTCCAATCGGCGAATACTCCTTTCTATTTACATACAGATAGCGCTCGTCTATCCTATTTTCTTCGCGCTTCCCTTGTTTTATATTTTCGAGAATCTTTCTTCGAGTCTCATCTAGATTAAGACGTCTAAAATAATCTTCGAGCGTTTCTCCTGACATCACAAATGTGAGGTCGTTCACACTGAAGAAGAGTGCAAAGAGAATAGCTGTACGTGTTGCAGCCACTGAAAGGGTTCGTAGCTTGATATTACTGGTACATAATTAGTGTTCAAAATCCATCCTTTTTTCTGATAATCTAATAAATCCACTTTGCTGTAGTCGTGGGTTTAATTAGAACCAAATCATATTTTCCAAAAACACTTGTCACGAAGGAATAACTACACTACAAATAACACTGGCATCTCCTGTGTCCATGCTGATATCAGAAATCATTACTTGACGCGACTAATTTGGTGTAGGTATATGTTGGTCAGGTAGAATACATGCGTTCATGGAAATTTGTTAACTTCAGACGAGAGTGAGCTCTTACGTTAATATTTTAAATAGCAAACAATAGTTGTAAGTTAATAATGTTAATAAGAACTACCTATTAATATCAATAATATACATTTATATCTTAATAATTTCTACTAATGTTATGAAAAGAAATCTTGAAGGCTTCTATAGCTCTATTGACTGTCTATTACTTGATGACAACATCAACTGTAGCGTTAACACCCTTGATAAGCAGGTTATGAAAATATGCTATGTTACAAAAAATCCTGTAGAGCATGTGGAACAAAAATGACTACAATTGCCGTCTGTGATGTCTGCAAGGAAGGTATTTCGTGGCTATGCAGCAGATGTAGTAAAATGGAAACTGCTACGCATGTACATAATTACGAGCCAGCCGTGGATGGTAGGATGATGCAACGTCTGTGACGCTTGCGGACATAGCACAGGAACCAATGCTGAGTGATGCGCTGCTAGTCGAGCAGAGAGCGAATAACAGGAGAGGGTTTGAAGAAGCTCAACCGGGGCCCAGGGTATATCTCTGGACTAGGGACGTCGTGTGTAAATGGTATGAAATTTCATTCGCTAGTAACGTAGAAAACTTAGTATAAGTAGCACGCCAAATGCGTTTCATAGAAAAGTACAACCTCATTGCCTAGAGAGACATAAATAGCACCCCATTCCAATTGCAAACCATCATATGTACTGACAATTAACGTATCTGTAGCGACGCTATTTGAATACGGATCTGGTGGACCTCGTTCTAAAAAGATTATTAAAAGAAAACGTTATGTACATGACTGGTCTAATGAGAGGAAAATTGGTTTGGCTATCATAAGCATATCTCTCAATGAAGACATTATTACAGAAATGGATAAGATTCAAAAATCACTTGGCTTTTCAGGTAGATCTGAGCTGATAAGAGCCAGTATTCGTTCCTTGTTGTCTGAAGAAAGAAAAAGAAATAGCATAACCGGATTTATTCATGCATTACTTCTTGCAATTCATGACGAAAAATCTGATGACCAAGTAACTGAGATGAGACACACTTATGACAAATTAATTAATACACATCTACACAGCAAGATTGACAAGGATAAATGCCTTGAAATATTCCTTCTCAAAGGTAATGCAGGTGAAGTAAATGAAATGACTAGGCAGTTTCAAGGTAATCGAAATATGGACAACGTAGAATTAGTGGTGACATAGTCATCGTTTATTTGTTACGGCGCACTCCAAGTGACAGACTATTGAGTTATGAAGATATTTCTATACAATGGATTAGATTTCCATAGTCCTTTTTATAACCCGCTAAGTTACCATCCCATCCAAATGTCCCTAAGAATTACCAGAGTCCAATTTTGAAAAACCAACGAGTAGTTGCTATATTGCTTGCAATGGACTTGTCAGACTATACAAGTGGCTTAAATATAGAGCGTCTACACGCATTTCTCTATCATCGACTTTGCTAATATTTTTGGCTGCATGTTCGCTATCATCGACAAAGCATTAGGCACAACGTACGCTCCTGATGTAACACCACAGGGATATATTATTCGCATTACTGCTGAACGTATTCATGGCATTGGTGTGTCAGATATAGTTTGTAGCTTAATTCCCATTCCGTGAGTCTTGACAGGCGAACTATATCAGATAATATCCTTCTTAACCACACTGCCCAAATCACATGACATTCCAATTAATATCCAGAGCTGCAGCAACACAACAACAGACAACTGATACTAATCAACAGCAACAGACTTCAAGCACTCAGACTACAGGAACTGCTACTACGCCAACATCTGATGTGCACCATATTCAAAACTATTTACGTGATATACATATGAAACCAATCTGGTTTAGATATTGGACCAGTAGAGAGATAATAGAGTTCCTGATACCTTTCGCTCTATTGCCCGCTCTGTACATTGGCGCCGTTGGCTATTACATATACTACGATTTAGTACACTAGACGCTCCCACCTATATATGTCAAGATTTTAGGACATGCCTCAGTACCAAACGTGCCAGTATTTGACAGAATATTTAGCACTCCCAACTCCCACTTTTTTAGTATGTCAGATCATAATAAGTAAGTTTAAGGAAGTACAAAGAGCATTGTAGCTATCAACATATTGAACCATAAAAAGATACTTCGGGTACTTTCAAATAAAAGTTCACGCATAAGATTTTAGTAGTTGTGTCATACAAAAATAATGATTTATAATTCAGTCAAGTTAGGACTTACAACGTCAAAACTATGAAATGACATCCATTAATAGCTCTTCAAGACTGATACTAATAATCCTTGCAGTAAGTGTTCTTACTATCCTAATCGAGATAAGTGCAGCATTACCAACAGACACAGCGATAGCAGCAGCAGCAAAACCACTAGCATCCAAAATTAACAATAAAGGTGCTGTAGATAAATTTGGTATAACAGAAATCTACCCAACTAAGCCAGATGGGGGAAGGGAATGGTATATCAATATGAATTCTCCACTAAATGACAATAACTTCTTTCTTTCTGGTGGAACAGAAAAAACAAATTCCTCTTTCGCAAACGCTACTTCATCAAACGGTCAAATAATAAAACAACCTGATGGTTCGTATCAAGTATATGGTGTTCGAAAAACAGGCAAATACGACTTTTCTGTACGAATGAATGTTAATTCACCAGACAATGAACAATGGTGGAAGAATGTGGAGATGACAGGATATGCTAAAGTCGTATCCACTATTTCTGGCGATGCTGCTTTAGACTGGTATGCAAGAGGCGGTCTACATATTAGCTCCAGTCCTTGTGAAGGCGTAGCTTATCATTCTGGGCTTAGAGCTGATGGAAGTATATTCTGGCAAAAAGAGATATGGCATACAGGAGGATACACGGGCTTTAGGAGTTATGTTCCTGCCACCCATCCACTTCTTGGAAGATGGGTTGGTTTTAAGGCGATCATGTTTAACATAAACAATGATAGCGCTGTGAGATTGCAAATTTATCTAGATGACAATGCTACTAACCATTGGAAGAAAGTCGCTGATGTTATAGATAATGGTAGATGGTATGCGGACACTCCAAACGATCTGTTTTATAGTGCCAACTGTGGAAGGTCTAAAGATTACATTATACTTAATGCTGGTCCCATAGCTACATTTAGGTCAGACAATATGATATGGGACTTTAAAGACTTGAGCATAAGAGAAATACAAACTCCCTCCTATGTTAAGACCAATACTCTAAAGCAACTCACAACTAACACTAGCTCAACATATAATCCGTATATATTTGGCAATGCCACCCAGGAATGGTTAGACAAGGAACACGACATCAAGATATTGTTTACTCCTTCACCCGAATATCCGTCCGTAGGGAATAGTACGCAACTGATTTTTAGTACACAAGATTTGAAAACAGGAAGTCGCATAAAGAACGTAACTGCAACTGTTACAGTAATAAATAATTTGACTGCCAATATTGATACTGGTGTGAGTAAAGGAAGCTCAAGGGACTTTACTATATTTAAGAATATAGCAGCTCCTACCGGCAGTTTCTCTGTAAATAGTCGTTTTCTACAAGCAGGAACACATCAAATCATTGTAGGGATAAAGTCAAAGAATAATGTATTTGTTGGTCTGGCTTCCTTCAATGTGCTTGTGTCGTCATCATAATGATTTCCAATACAAGATATCACAATCCAATTCTTGATGCTTAAATTCGATATTTATCGAGTAGCAACCTGTGCTATCGACAGACCTTTTTGCAATCGTGGTCCCGGTTAAAGTAAAAAAACTGGGACTAGAGAAATCTGAAAATGGTTTAAGTATTTTTTCATGTGCTTTTATGACGTATGCACTATGCTATTGGATAACACCTAAATTACTTGTAGCTTTCAACAAGCTACACCTAAATTAATCTATCATCAAAGATAACGTTTGTTTCGTAGCTTTTATCCTACGATTGCCATGTAGATATGTGCTATTGTTCATACACTCCATTGTACGTCGAACTTGGCTGCATAAGGCTAAAAGCAGTCGGAGATATGCGATCCTATCAGCTACGTTGATGGATGTATCTTTTAGTCGCATCAGTTATTATCTTAGCTACATCCGTATCGATGCCAACGATGCGTGCTAAGTCAGTTGGTTGTATATTCATAAGTAAATCTGACGTAAAGCCATAATTCGTAATCAGATTCTTTAATCCTATTGGTATATCTAGCTGATTAGTAAAATCTATGGATGCCTGATGCTGTTTTCCCCGTAAAATAATATCCTTAGCTATCAAATTGTGCCATTGAGCATCAAATTCGTTTTTGTTATGAGTATCCATTAATGAATTTGTATTCTCTTCTTATATAATTGGATCCGTCATATCATAAAGACCAGAATGGCTCATTATTTTTACTAGTTCAGATTTTGCTATCTTGGTACATGATAACAAAGAGAATCTAAAAGGCTAGGAATAACCTATCTAGATATTCAAATCTTTTTGAGATACATGCTTTGTATATAGATAGTGGTTGTGCTAGAATTTTGACACCAAATAACCTGTCCTGGCAGAACAAGGCATGACGGTTATCATATAACGATAGAGTGAATGATATACTAATATGCGATCATGCAATCGTCGCGCGAAAAACAACTGTATCGATTATCAACTAATATAGATAAGAAGTATAAGATAGATGAATACTCATTGTTATTAACAGTGCCATCAGGATGTAAATGATAATGACGACGAAGTATGACGAACTTTTTTTGAAAGCAGAGAATATCATGCAGGAAGTGCTAAGAGCATTATATAATGGCGCTAAAATTCCTGCAGAGTTGGAGCAATTGATTCTGGACTGTGTTGATATGTGCATCGATAGCTGTCTACCTTATTCCAGGGAGGGACGCGCGTCAGATTTGAAATGTGTACATCCAAATCAACCGAAAGAGTTGTCCTAATCACGACCAAATACAAGCTGTCAATAGACCTTATGTGGTTTGTATTAGTCTGGTGCGTTGAATCTTATCCTAACGACTCCACTTTCTCACTGTGATTCAGGGTGCGATGGTTGCAGAGGGATCTTGTATTCGAATTTGCTAAGAATAACAGTAGATTTAATTAATTTTTACTGTTAATTTATATTCCATCATGGGCGGAATTTCGTTGTATACTTGTCTTTCTGAAGTTCTTTCAGCCGAACAGCAAGTGTTTTTACTACTACCAACTGAAATAACATATTATTACAAATCAGGACTGAACCGATGTGAACACGAATAGTCTAATATTAGCTGATGCTGCTCCGGCTAACAACAATGTCATGACTTTGAACCAAGGTAGTCCATTCACTTTTGAGTATGTAATTCCGATATTTTTGATTATGATTTTTGCAGCTGCCCTTTTTTCCTCTAAAACTAAAATACCGCATACTATGATATTATTAGGCTTTGGAGTTTGCATTTCGCTTATTAGTCTGAAAGGATTAGACATTCTAAATTTAAATCAATTTAATATTAATCCAAATCTAGTAATCACTTTCATAATTCCACCATTGATTTTCGAAGCTATGATGAACGTAGATTATAAGCGATTCAAAGCTATCAGAATATCTGCTCTATTATTGGCCACGATAGGAGTTATTCTAGCTACACTAATAGGAGGATTTCTTTTGGTCTATATTGCTGGCTTACCTATCCTTCCAGCATTTGCATTTGCGGCTCTAATTTCACCAACAGATGCGGCAATCGTGATAGAGATATTCAAAAGTGTGAGAGTTCCCAGGGTCCTTTCTACTCTCATGGAGTCTGAAGCAGCATTCAACGATGCTACTGGGGCCATTGCCTTTTCATCTATAATCGCACTAGCAGTCGGCAGTTCTGGTTATGCTATTGCTGGTACCTATAATTCAGGCTCCTTTCTAACTAGCAGCTTCCCAACTATAGCAAACAGCTTTGTTAATCTGAGTTTTATTCTACATGTTGAGCATTTTATCGTATTATTTTTTGGAGGATCAGCTATTGGATTAGGAATAGCTACAGCAACTCATCGACTTCACACATTGATGAACGATCCGCTATCAGAGACTTCTTTAACTATAGCTACAGTGTTCGGTTCAGTAGTCCTTGCCAATACTTTGGGCGTCTCAGGATTAGCAGCGGTAGCGGTTGCAGGGCTCTATTTTGGTAACGTGACGGTTAAAAAGGAAGCTATTATGAGCAAGAATGTTAGAACATTTGCATTCAATTTTTGGGAAATGATTGCATTCTTGGCAAGCTCTGCGGCCTTCTTATACCTTGGAGTAAGTATGAATCTGATAGATATTGTTCAACATTTTCCTATAATTGCTTTATCACTAATTGCGGTATTTGGTGCTAGAGCCGCGACCATCTATCCTCTACTTGCAGCTACAACTAGATTCACAAAAGAAAATATACCAAATGTTTGGAAGCACATCGTCTTGATTGGTGGAATGAGAGGTGCTATATCTGTGGCTCTGGTAGCATCCCTTCCACCTAGCAATCTCAAAAATATACTTCAAACTATAACATTTGGAGTTGTTCTTTTATCTCTAATTATCCAATATGTGATCCTTTCAAAATATGTTAAGAGGGTTTTTCCTAATGTACAATAAGGTATCAAATACCACCGATCAAGATCAGGTGGTTTGTTACTACAAGTGGTGTAACAATAGGCTGTTTGATAGCAGCCTTAGTAGCGATGTTTAACGCTGCCACATAATCGGACATTTCAGAATATCCACATTGTAGACATCTAAAGATATTCTTGTTTCTATTCTTCTTAGTGTTG
>JASHSN010000112.1 GCA_030038695.1 Nitrososphaeraceae archaeon | reverse complement strand
CCACGCTCTTTCGCAAGTATAGCAAGGGCAGTTATTCTTGCCTTTGTAGTTATGGCCAAAATTGAATCCTTTCTAGGTTTGACTGCTATGTAAGTAAGATACACTATTGCACATTACAAGTACAAATGAAGTATATATGAAACAAGGATGAGTTGATTAGTGATAAAATTGTCAGGCGATTTTCAAAAGGAAGTTACATGGGTCATTTGCAGGAGCATAAAGCCTGGCCGTCAGAAAGATTACGATGGCTGGTTTGAGCATTACATGACATTTCAAAGGAAGGCTGCCGGATACATTGGAACGACGCTAATTATTCCCGGAGGTAGTAAATCATTGCGGTACATTATCCACCGTTTTACTAATAAAGCCGCAAAGGAGACATGGGAAAATTCACCGGAATCAATAAAGCTCTTAGAGGAAGTAAACAAGTACTCCGAGCCATATTACGATACAGCTACTGGTTTGGAAACCTGGTTTGCTCTACCAAACTTGAGAACTCAAATATCAGTACCTACGCCACCTCGATGGAAAATGGCAATTGTTGTATTTATTGCTGCATATGCCATTAGTTCGCTATCACGATCTATTCTTAATCCTTTCTTGGAGCAATGGCCATTACTTGGCAATACTGTAATTTATACTGCGATACTTGTTGCTTCACTTACATATTTCGCAATGCCTATTTTGAGTCGTTTGCTCAGAAAGTGGTTATATGTGAAAAGTGTACAATCCCCATGAGCTGAGAATTTCTCTGTAACTCTAATGTAACTTTGAAAAGTCGGTCCGCCTTATGTTCACTTCGTCACTATCCTCTCATCCCCATTCAATGGGACCGAACTTACAGGACACATACTAGGAGAAGTCCTCTGTAGGCGGTATGCCAGGTTCCTTATGGATCCTACAATTTATGGTGAGTACTCCCTAATCTAAGAGTACAATGAGTTATCGAATGAACTTCGAGAGTTGTTTGGCTGTATCAATGACCCAATCCAAATCTGGGTCTATTAGACCAAGTATCACATGATTAACTCCCATTTCCTTTATTTTTCTGAAATCACTACCAACATTATCAATTGTACCTCTGAACGGTGTCCTTGGGACATCATCTTTATTCGATTCACTTAATTCAGGATATATTAGTGTAATAACTTCTAGATGTCCGTTTTGCTTGTTTTCTTTCTCTTTGAAAGTCTTAATGCCGTTTGCAATATAATCTAGAGAATCCGCTGTAGTGGGCAGCCACCTATCTGCATACTTGCCAATCCTCGAAAATGTCTTATGACTGAACCCGCCTAGATAGATTGGAATACGCGGTGTTTGAATTGGTTTTGGGCCTATTTTCGAAGCAGGTATATTATAATATCTTCCTTTGAATTCAACTATGTCATCAGTCCAGATCCGTGTTAATACTTGGATAAACTCATCTGCTCTTGCCCCTCTATTCTCAAACGGAACACTAGAGACCATGTACTCGTCTTTTGACCAACCAATGCCAAGGCCACAAATACATCTTCCCTGTGATAAAACATCCAGAGTTGCAAATTGTCTTCCTAAAATTACGGGGTTATGAAATAAGTCCCTAATGTGATCTTGTTTGTTTTTGCAGCAACAAAAGTAAGTGTCTCCAGAGGATCAAACACATTTTGCATATATGTTGGTAGACTCCCATCAGGAGAGCCTGGATATGGCGTTTGTGCGTTTATAGGCCAGAGTAACCTCTCACCAACCCAAAGAGAATCGATTTGTTCTTGCTCAGCCATCATTGCCAGCCGAAAAATATTTTCTTTTGTGGCCTGTGATCCAAACTGTGGCAAGAGTATACCAGTCTTACCAATATTTTTGGGTGTGCCTTGGTTTCTTTTCATGGGAAATCATACATGAAATCACGCATTTCATTGATTTATCGTTGGCGCAAGCCTAGCTGCATAAATCAGATATGAATTGTTAATAGTGTCGGATATCTTAATTGATTCGTCAAAAATGAGACAACAACAACAAAAGGAGCTAGTTTTAACCATATGCATCATAGTACATTTTTCGCCAAAAAAATTGCAATGACTCACGGATTTATCGCTTCTTTTCTTAAATTTTTCAATGTCTGTAGTCTTCAAATCTTTGCATGTACTAGTGGAGACTATATTAACGAGTCTTAATGTATGCGTGCATACGCGTTAGCATGACGACATATACCGAACAGCAATTTCTAGAAGTATCGAAGTAAGTAAGTATCAATGAAAGAGCATTAATTAAGTTGCCTAACCTGTCCATAGTGACTTTTTCTGTTTGGTTCTTGCCACCAGAAGATTTTCATGTCGTCACATCCACGACGACTCTACTACTGATTTTAAATAAGGCCTAGCCACTGCGCATCGATTCGTTCAAGAGGGTGCGTATGTTTTTATCACAGGTAGACGCCAGAATGAACTTGATGCAGCAGTAAGAGAGATCGGCGAAAACGTTACTGGTGTTCAAGGTGACGTCTCAAATCTGGGGGATCTTGATCGATTGTATGATACGGTCAAGCAGCAGAAAGACCGAATCGATGTCCTCTTTGCTAACGCCGGCATTGGTGAATTCGGACCTTTAGGATCAATTAGCGAAGAACATTTTGATAAAACATTTGACATCAACGTCAAAGGACTTCTCTTCACCGTTCAAAAAGCGCTTTCGCTATTTCACGACATAGGTTCGATCATTTTAAATGCTGCTGCCGCTGCGTACAAGGGAGTCGAAGGATACAGCGTTTATCTCGCAACCAAGGCCGCAATACGCTCGCTCGCTCGCCCGTGTTAGTGATAGACCGTATGCGACTTGATAGCAAAACAAGCCGACTAAAAATGCTACTAAGGCTATTGTTGCTATTCGTTCAGCCTGTTTTTTGTTCATTTAGCAAATCTCCATGTATTTGTTACATTCCAAGGAATAGCATTACCATACATACTAGTTTTGCCCATAAAGCTATATACTTATCTGTTTCTTGTGCTTTTTCCCATTTATGGATCGTTGAAATATACAACCTAATTAACTACACCTTATAACTGTACAGCACTATGGCTGTGCTTGTTGAAGCATTCCCCATTCGGCGTCGTATCCAACAGTGTATCCTGAACAGTATATTTTGTCAATCCTTAGAGAAGTGGTTCTAGTTCTATCCATCTTTCGTTCGGTATTGTATGTGACCATATGCTCTTCTGGACACATGTACTTCTCTTTACTGTAGGAACGACTGACATAGATATGGTATGGACTAGAGAATTCCTCAAGGCTTCTATGTAGGTATATCACCAGGTGCCATCCAATTGTTTTATGTAAATTGGACCTATCGAATATCATATCTTCAAATTATTGACGATAAATTAATGTCAATTATGAGTAAGAAAACATCCTTGTACCTAAGAATTTTTTTAAATTCATATATTGACTATATATATATAAACAATAAATTTTATGAGTATTACAAGTTTGAAGAGTGGAAAAAAAGTTAATTCTGCCAAATTTAGATATTTTCCACTATTGTTTGTCCTTGTAGCTGCAGGCGCATTGGGAAATATCTCAGAAATAGGGCATTCTATTGTGCTAGCACAACCAACTACTATTACATATGATCCGCCTACCACTGCCGATCATGGTAACACACGAGATCATAATGCTGTAAATAGATCGTCACAATTTACAAACTCAGAAATTCTTTACTTATATCATTCTTTTGTATCCAACAAAGTTGTAGGACCAGATAGATTCAGGTTTATAACATATTATTGGACTACTCCGACTACGCCTCTGGGTGTTGATGTAGGGACTTCCGCAGATAAAACATTTCTATCAGCAGTCCCTCTACCACCAAATCAGAAGGTAGAAGTTGATACAAACGAAGGACCTTCAACTCTAGCTGTGGTGTTACAGTACGAAGGTGTTGTGGATTTAGCTGGAATAACTGCTGGATTAAAATTACCGGCAGGATTTAAGGCCCAACTTCCACTAACAGATGACAGAACTAATTTCGACATTGCACTGTCTAGTTACAGAGGACACATTTACCCAGGTCAGGGAATTGTTCTTTATTTTTCGGTGAACGTATTGCCGACCGCAAAGGTTGACATTCCATATCTTGGTCAACCAGCATTACATTTCCTTAGAAGCGATCAAAGATCTATATTGGATACTTTAGATGCATCAGAACAGAACATGTTCGCTAAGATGCTTTCTTTCATGCATACTGGAAATGGGATATTACCTAACTCCACAATATCGAACGGAAAGTTTGACTTTAGCAAGGATTATTTTAATCGATTGGGTAGATTGATACCATATGATTTCGTAAATCAAGTGATACCTGTTATTTTCAATATAACTGGTGAAGAAACAATGGATGTCGTAACTTTGAAACCAGGACCAAAGGTAGGAGTAGGTAATATTGCAAACGAGAGCAATATTTCTACAAACATTATCGAAGTACCTTACGGTGTCACCACTAACGTTTACATTGCAGTTAGAAATAGTGGTGATATTGCCATACATGATTGCGGCCTCACAGTTTCACCAAGACTCGAATCTGCACTTGGTATCAATGGTTTGACTCCTTCTGCAATAACTAGTCCAAATATCCCACAAACTCTTTTTTCTACACTCGTACCAATGGGAATAGTGGGTGCATCCGCTGCTGGTGAAATATATTGTTCTCCCTTTCCTACCACCCAAGGTGGTGCTGGGATACTGCCCGCACATAGTCTTTCAAATATCATGACAGTGAGTGTATTTCCGACTAAATATGTGACAGGAACAGTCGACCTGATAAATTGTAGCTTATCGTGGCGTGACCCTCTTGGAGGAAATGCAGCACAGGTGTTTCCTGGCTTTAAAGTTCAAAACAGCCAGGTATTCGTTCGTGTTGTTCCGCCTCATTAAAGGAAATATTATCTTTTTATATTTTGTTTTGATGCATCAGAACAGAACATATTTGCTAAGACACTCTCTGTCATGCAGCGAAATGGAACATTCGCTACAACAACGCCCAATGATAACTTTGACTTTCTATTCTTCCTTTGCTAATGGATACTAATTGAAGTTTCGTATGATGCTCTGAGTTTTGTATACTGCACTCGTTGTCTATGATAACTACGTTCTTAATTGTTCCTGAACCTATAGTGGTAACACGGACCACGATAAACAAGAGTCGCTAAACGCTCAAATTGACACGAATATTCTGACATAAAATCATTTATACAAGTCGTGGAGATGGAAAGCTTTTCTCCATTCTTGTATTCGATTATTCCTAACAGAAAAAGTGTCTTTGCACTAGCTGGAGGCCCAATGAATAGCAGGTTGTAATTGTCTTCGGTATCTAGCGCGCGTTTTACTATGTCTTTTATATCATCATAACCCTGTATGTTTTCGAATCCAACTTCCTTACGAAATAAATCAAGTAGCATGTTTCATATCATCTCATGCTGTTTTTCCTTTTCTATCATTCCTCAGATTTCTATATACATTTGTCATGACAGTATATCTGACAGCGATCATTACCTCGTCCTTACAAACCCGGCCAAAAGTCCCAAACCCAGGCCGCCGCTAACAGGAATTCCAAGCGTGCGAAATAATTCATGTAAGTTAGTTATGTCAGCATTAGTGGCACAATGTTGAATCTGTGTGGAAGTGTCGTTTCCAAGCTTATCCCAATTAACCGTACTCACTGCTGAATCTAATCTAGGAGAATTTGCTTATATACTACGCATGTATTCAACTAGAAATATGCGAGGATTGCTAATGCTTCCATAATTAACCCTATCGAGTTGGATACAGAATTGTTACCAGTCCTCTTTCACTCATCTGTCGCAGCTGGATAACATTAAGGTGTATATCACTACTGATATTACCTAAAAAATCCTATACCGTATTATATGACGCAAGCTGATTCAATTACCAAAGGACTACCATCCGATGACAGCAGTTATGTCACGGGTATTGAACTGTTTGTAAATGTAGGTCAGGCACAAATCTGATCCCCTGTGGGAAATGAAAAATATGATGATTACCTGTAACGATTGTGTGTGGTCCCTTCGCATGTTACAATATCGTCTAACAGGATTTTAGTCGTCTTTCTCATAAACTGGCCCTATTGATGCCTGGACACCTGCGTAAGTGCCTCTAATTCTATCTACAAATTCAAGATCATTTATCATCTTTAGCATGTCAAAATTGACTCTGTGCGCTACTACGATATGTGTTCCTTCGTCATAGAAAACTGGAACCATACCAGTTTCTCTGACTATCCGATTCCTGATTTCGTTAGTATCCTG
>JASHSN010000111.1 GCA_030038695.1 Nitrososphaeraceae archaeon | reverse complement strand
TGCCTTGCTAAAACGAACGGACCATATTAGAGAGGATGTGCCCAGGTCAACGTTTATTCAACGCGCATTACAGGAATACGAAAGTAAGATGTCAAGGGAGAGGATTTGCAAACATTGTCATGAATCCAAACCTTGGGATGAATTTGAACCTATGCTAGTGCTTCAAGATTACAGAGTGCCATGGTTCAAAGATTGCTTATTATCAATTAAAGAATTCCTCAAGGGAGAGGAGGAAAATGATAAAACAGATAAAGAAAAAATGGCGTGGTGTAAGAATAGCATAAAGATAGTAGAACATATCCTAAAGACAATAGATGCACAGTATAATAGCCCAAATCACTGGGTAGAAATCCCTGTAAATGATTATGAGAGGGATTGGCTGAAAGATCAATTCACCCAATATAAAGGATACTGTCTGAAACATCTCAAAAATAATCTATCATTAGAAGAGTTCGAGGGTGACCTGAAAATGATAAATCATATTTTAAATAGTATTGCTATATCATACATGGACCAATGTATTGCTTGTTGTATATCTTACATGCAGCTGCAAATATGGAACCAACAACGAACTGCAGGCTAGAAGACACAATCAGGTGAAGTGCAGCGCTTGAGGTGGCCTTGTGTTTTGTAACGGCATGCAGCAGAGACGAGACTAATAGCAGAGCATAGGGGTATTAAATGAAATAGAAGCAGTAGCACAGGGTCAATTTTGCTATGAACCACTACCTACAAGGAGTGAGGTGCGATAACAGCGGTAACGGTCAAATCATTCCATGACGCCAACGGTAATCTATACAGCAATTGATGAGGTCTGATCCTTTCATTCCCTATTTTTATCTAATAATTGGAAACTACAATATCGAATACAAATAAAGGTCCTCTTCAGGCAGCTAACCACGATCTATGTGACTATATCGCTAATTATGGTCAATGTGCTGACACATGGAATACAACCTCTCTCGTAACACACACCATACATGGGTATAACATGCACAGTTTAATCGCTGTGGTAACAGAGGTAGCAGCTGAAAACAAATGGAAACACGGAGAAAACCGTAAGCAACGGAGTGGCAGCAGCAGGAAACATAGTGGTACGAGTGGGAAATATAACGGTAGCAGGTGAAAACGTAGCGATTGCCTATCGCGCACTCCTAGCCTGATGCTGATTCGGGCACTACTCAAATAGTCCCTTACAACAAGGGATGATTCGTCAAAGTCTAGCTCAATATGGTCTTGCAAGTCTTGAAAAATTCGAATCAACGAGGCATTTTCCGATGCATAAGTATAGAAGTGTTTCACGGTACATCTTCTTATCCTTATTTCTGAGCATAGATGTAATCTTTGAACCGTTTGTCTGATTTGACAATATTTGGATGGCCTCGGCTAGACTTATCAGCCATCTTCTAGTCCAAGGTGCGAGGTTTTTTGGATAAATTATCAACAATTGGATGCTTTTCGTCAATCAAACTTCCTAAATCTTGGCTAAAGAGGTTTCTTAGCAACACTATCGCAGAGTTCGCCTTTTGTTTTTCGTCGGAAGTCAAGTCACCTATATCATCAACATTGGAAATCATGTCATCCCATGTTTGATGGCTCAAAGTAAGCAATACCGATGTCTGTAAAGATAATAATCTTTCGTAAGCATTAAATCCACTTGACGGTAGCCTTTCCGATCACACAACGTGCATGCAGAGATAAATGCAATAACATTGGTGGTCGCAAGTGGTAGTACGCGATTTATAGCGATTAGCATCGTAGCAGAGCGGGAACGCTTCACTCCATGTGGTGCCTGTATGGATTGGATTTTTCAGTTTGGCTTCTGCGATCATATGGATAGAATATAGATTGTTCAATAAAATATCTTTATAAACTGCAGAGACCTGAGACCTTACAGTGAAGGTCTAAGCCAAGGCTCAGAGAAAGTTGAAGTACTTGCACGAGACAAAAGTGCTTTTTACAGCAAAGGATCTTATTGTAGATGGAATAACCACCTTACAAAGCAAAAGCCCGCAGGAATACTTTCCGACTTGTATCAAGGGTGAAATAATCGAAGGTCTAAGTAAACGGAAAAATGTACCAGTTAAGCCCACAGGGGTCAAGCCCCTTTTCATCCACTTCGAACACTACGGACCAGACTTTAGAAGGTCATATCTTGCCTTTACTTCCTACTACACCGTCATATATCCATAATATTCACTATTGCATAATCACGATCTTTAGCCAATAACTTATCTATTTCTTGGAGTAGGATGTTCTGCAGGAGCCAAATATTCATCACTATAGACTGTCGCATGATGATGACAATCATCCTCTATATATCGAACTTATAACTGATAGAGCGTCTTTACGTTTTCATGCATCTTCTTAGCAGCAGGCGGAGTCTCATAGGTGTCAGTTACAACTTCTATATATGCTCCGGTACCATCTTGTTCTGCAGCTTTTAATGCCTGATCAAATTCGCCGCATGTCGTGACGCGAGCCGTGAACCAACCCTTGCAGCCAAGCGCTTCCGGTAACTTAGAGTATTCCCATGAAGCTAGATCGTTGTAGGCCATGGCTGGGTTCTTACAAAGAAGCCGTTCGATCAAATAGCCATTGTTGTTGAGCAAAAACACAATAGGTTTCAAACCTCGACGCCCGAACTGACTGATCTCCTGAGCGGTAAGTTGGTGAGATCCATCGCCTGTCACTAAAACCAAACGACGGTCTGGCGCTGCTACTGCGGCGCCAAAGGCAGATGGCGTTGCATAACCAATCGACCCCCACAGGGCCTGATTATGAAAAGTCACGCCCTTGGGCAAGAGGGCGAATCCCAATCCCAACGCAGATGTACCGGTCTCCGTAATAAGAATATCGTTTGGTTTCAGGAAGTTAGCCCAGCGAGGATATAGAGCCTCTGCCGTAATCGGATCACTACCGCTGCCCACATTGGCCCCAAGGGAAACAGGTTTAATCGACGACTTTTCACTACGCTTTTTTACACGGCTAGTTAATTCAGAAAGGACATCCTTCATTTCGACATTTGGATAGACTTTTGATCCAACTTGTGTGAGATGGTGACGGATATTGATAGTCTTCTCTGGATTGAGATGCGATGTGAAGCCGCCGGTATTGAAGTCCGTCATCATCGCTCCGATAATCAGGACCCAATCACAGGACTCTACGAATGCCCGCACTGACTCGTCCATAATCTTTCCGTCATACATGCCTATGTAGGCTGGTTGTTGCTCATCAAGGACTGACTTATCCATAAACATGGTGGCGAATGGTAGGCCGGAAGCATCAACAAAGGATTGCAGCGCGTCTCGCACGCCTGCTCGGATAGCCAAAATTCCAGGCAAAATACATGCTGTGTTGCTTCCTTCCAGAGCTGCAACAATCGCATCGGTAACCGACTGGAGAATTGTGGGGTCGCTTATCGGCGGATCTAGAGGTCGTGCACTGCTAACAACCTTCTGTTCAGCGAGATCCCCTGGAAAGGACATATAGACCGGTCTACGATGGTAGAGTGCCTCGGCAATCAACCGCTCTGTCTCGTAGGAAACGTTCTGAGGCGTCATGATTGCACTGGCACATACAACAGGCTCCGCCATTTTCCTAAATAAATCAAACTCACCGTTGCCCAGGGTATGATGCACCAGCATGTGTCCGGCTTGTGCAGTCATATTCGGCATACCAACTAAATGAAATACGGGGACGTGTTCGGCATAAGCTCCGGCTATTCCATTTATCGCACTCAGTTCACCCACTCCATAAGTTGTACTGATCGCACCAAGACCATGAATGCGTGCATATCCATCGGCAGCATATGCGGCGTTCAGTTCATTGCAACATCCGACATATTCTATTCCCTGAAAATTGACGACTGCATCGTCCACAGGAAAGGCGTAGTCTCCTGCGACTCCAAAGATATGGTTTATTCCGATGGACTTGAGGCGTCCTAAAACGTGTTCAATAACTGTTTCCGACATACGAATATTCTAGTTAGCAGACATTTAACCTTATTCATCATATTCAGTGAATATTTCAGCCACCTATAATAAAACATTCAAACATCTATAATAATCTAATCTACTTTAACTAAATATTTTTATATATGAAGCAAGGTTGATTGTTGTTGATCCATACCTATCGTTTATACTTAATTCGTAATACCAGGAAACCCCTGTCGTATGTCACCACTTGGATGACTTCGAATCAGAAATAGTTTTACACGATAAGCGGACCCACTCGATCAGTCTCCGAGTCGGTCAGCAAGAACAATCAGAATACTTGC
Organism: Nitrososphaeraceae archaeon; assembly: GCA_030038695.1. Classification (GTDB taxonomy): domain Archaea; phylum Thermoproteota; class Nitrososphaeria; order Nitrososphaerales; family Nitrososphaeraceae; genus Nitrosopolaris. The sequence goes on along the minus strand of JASHSN010000111.1, from coordinate 1,351 downwards.
GGACACGGAGACAGAGACAGTAACGGAAGCTATCCAAAAGAAGGCGGTCAAGACCCACATAGAGGTGCTCAAGACTAAAAAACGATTCTTTATCGATAACTCAGGCGAATAGGACAGATAGGATAGCGCATCTTTCCTCCGAAGGCAAGAGAGTAAAGTGGATTCAAATCCTGTGGTATGTCTTATCAAGATGTGTAGTGCACTGTAATACAGTGTACTCTCCATATTATTATAATAGCGCTATAAATTTAGTTACCGGATAGGCATATCCATTAAGGCCTTGGTTCTATCTACTACTAAGTTACTGGATAGGCATATCCATTAAGGACTTGGTTCTGTCTTTTCCAAGAGGGAAAGAATCAAGTCCTAATGTATGTGTACCAAATTAATATGAGGTAGACTATTTGTCGTTTGTTTACCTATCCTATCCTATCGTATCCTAATGTCCCCCAAGAATATTCCGTGAACATCGTAGGGTTTGTCATCAAACTGGACATATTTGGTTCGTAGACAGATAGAAACGCCATGACGACCCGACGATGGAGGACATCTGGTCTTAGACCAGTGGTAGTTCATTCCGACACGTCTGAGAAATTCTCTTTTAGTGAATGATGCTGGCTACTGATGAGTGGTTTCATAGTACAAACCTATCTGGAATCATCACTGGATGATAGGGCATCCGATGCAATGCGAGTAGGATACCCTGATTCGGGTGGAATCAGATACCCCGTATGTTATGATGGACTGTTGACTTGATATTCCTTTAACACTTCTTTCTCTGTCTTGGTAGAGAGAGGGACGAATGACATATAGGATGAAATGTATAGCGTAAGATTATCAAGGTAGCATATAACACACAGCAGATAACTAGGAACCAATCAATCAGGATTTGACAGGACCGATGTGAAGAACAACGAGAGTGATAGGCGTTGATAGTAGTGGAATAGTTCGACAACCGCCTGTATTTATCGTAGCAGCTCGATTAAGGTTCAGAAATGGAAGGATTGATTATAGTTCCCAGAAACATCATATAATCAAACTCGATACTGAGCTTCATGATTCTTTCATGGGGTAGGACAGGGAATGGGAGCTAAAATTATCTGTCGTTTATTCTGTAGTAGTCGCTACTCATTCTCCGAGACTCCTATAATAGTTCGATTCAAACTATCGCACGATATCGCTACTCATTCTCCGAGACTCCTCTTTCAATCCTATAATAGTTCGATTAAAACGAAATAGGCTGCCCCTGCATTTACGCCAGTCCTCTTTCAATCCTATAATAGTTCGATTCAAACTATCGCCTGGGCTGGCGGCATAGCGATTATAGGATTCTTTCAATCCTATAATAGTT
>JASHSN010000110.1 GCA_030038695.1 Nitrososphaeraceae archaeon | reverse complement strand
TATCAGAGGTCGGTATGTTGTATATCAAAAGGATCACCCAAATGTAAACATTAACTATCAAGCTATATGAAGTGGTGGGGGAGTCAAACAATTTACTGTATCTGGTTGATTATTTGACAGACAGCGGTATAGTAGAATTCGCTTCTAACTTTAGTATGACCACCATATACGATGGCTAGGTTAAATACAACACAATATAGTTTGTAGAAACAAACTAGTGTATGAGCTTAGAATATTCAGCAGCTATATTATGATAGATTTATCCTGCCATGTAATTAATCATCTTGATAGTATATAGATATAGATTCACATGATCTCCATTTGCAAAGATTGCGGGCAGAAATTCCTGTCATCATCGGAGTATAAGCGTCACCAGCAGACACATTTACAGACTCACCTTGATAAATGGAGTAATAATATCAAACAAGATAAGGTAAATTGGAAACCTCCAGAGGGGATGAATCGGGATCTGTTTAAGATATTTGAGAAGTATAGACTAGGAGAACGAGCTATGCTTTGCCTCTGGGTTAATGGCCAGTTGAATACTGCAATCCGTGAACCATCGCGTATTCTCGAATTACAGGATAGACTTAAGGAGTGTAGATCTGGTATATGAGGAGGTTGTCTATCTCAGCAGCAGGAGTTTAAGTTTAACAGGATTATGAGTTTGGAAGGGTGGAATTTTCCATGGCAGCCTGTTCAGGGTTCCATGCTTGAGAGCCGTGAGAGTAATAACAAAGGGAGCATTGTTGTAGGAGGGAGAGGAGGGTGTAGTCCCAGGACTATCGGATTCTACCTCTAGAAAGCTTCCTGATCCATAAAGGCGATATCGTGAGAAGATCCTCCACAACCTATTCCATTCCGAGGCTTTCCCGGGTTGGTTTACCCGGTAGCCTTATAATTTTCGCCGAGAAAGTGAAGAATATATAGTTCACCTCCCCAACCCTAGCCTAGACTCTTCTAGGTCAAATTAGTCTTGGTAAACTGGCTATATGTCATAACCTGCAAAAAATGTGGTTATATAGGCACCGAAAAATTGCCTGAACTAAAAGCAAAGGAGATGGTACGATCGCATTTGGGCGGTCGTGAGAGTTGCGCTAGAGCACATGTAAAACTTGTAAAAGTCACAGCATAAATGACGAGATACTAGATCACTTTCCTGAGTAAGAGGAGATAATGGAGCGCGCTCTTATGTCCAAGGTCTATCAGCGATGCCTTCAACTCCATTGTAAAAGGAGTATGTGATCAACACTTCCTAATCAATCAATTACCAGTATATAACTGGAGATAGATGATCTATGAGTTCTCTTCTCTATACTGTTACCTCAACAGATACTGCTGATTTACCCTACTTAATATCTTTTAGTATAGCTGTTTTCTTTTGGTGTTTTGAAAAACTTAACAGCTGGGTTCTTAGCAATTGAATTCCTAGTGACGGATCCACACCCTTTGGACACACTTTGCTACATGAACCAGCGAAATGGCATCTCCAAATTCCATGTTTATTATCAACTATATCTAGCCTATCTTTTGTTGGAGTGCTATCTCGCGTGTCTGCAGTGTATCTATAAGCCTGGGCTAATGCTTGGGGTCCTGGAAATTTTGTATCCATTGCAACAGTAGGACAAGCAGAATAACACAACCCGCATTTAATACAGTAAGTAAATTGTAAATATTTTTCTAGATCGGAAGGCTGTTGTATGTATTCTAACAGGTTTGAGGGATCTAAGTTAGCGTTTCCATTTTGAATATATGGTTTCATATCCTTATGATGTTTGAAAAATTGTGTAAAGTCTGTTACAAGATCACGAATATGAGAAAAATTTGATAGAGGGTCACAGGTAATTGTACTCCCTTTTAGCTCTGAAACCTTTGTGTAACACGCAAGCCTTGGGATACCGTTGATCTTCATTCCGCATGAGCCGCATGATGCCATTCTACAAGAATACCTGATGCACAAACTTGAATCGACATATTCTTTAGTATACATCAAGGCATCTAATACAGTCGTACTGCGTGACACTGGGATCTCGAAAACATCATAGCGATGGGAAAAATCATTTCTGAGAGAATTTCCTCTATACACTTTGATAAATATCTTGTCACGCTGAACGTACGCATCTTCGGGTTTCTCGTTCTTGTCTTGATTTTGCGTTTTTCTCTCCTTAATCAACATTCCAATTTTTTTAATTATAGTGAGTGTCATCTTTTTCTATCCAACTCCTGTTCATCGCTGTCTTATTTCTAGCTCCAGCTATTACTACTTTTATTTCTTCTATTTTTTTGTCTACAATTCTAAGAGCATTTAGCAGTGTTGCAAGTGCAACTACAGACGTTCCATGTTGGTAGTCATGAAATACAAGGATTGACAGTTCTTGTTGAAGTCTTTCTACTATTTCCAATACCTTTGGTGATTCTATGTTTTCAATATTTAAAGCACCAAATACACGCTGGATTGATTTAACAAATTTAATTATTTCTTCCTTATCTTGGGTAGCGATGCATAACGGAAATGGATTGATGCCACTAAACACTTTGAATAAAAGCTGACTTTCCCTCCCTAACAGGATTTGCCCCTTCTGGTCCTATATAGCCCAAACCAAGAACTCATAATTGCAACACTATTCCACTTATGTATATTTTATACGCCGGTCCTTTATCTGCTATCTCTTTGGCTACGTGTGCTACACCGGTATATAGAAGACTAAGTATTCCGTCCGTCACCACTAGAATCGTCTGTTTTACCTACACTGTATTATATGTAAATTTAAAATAGTATCTTTTGAAGCCAAGTATGCAGATATTCTAAGGACAGTAACATATGTATACATTTCAGCTTCAATGGTATTGCTGCTACCTATTATCGTGCTAAGGAAGCACTTTTAATAGTGTCTTTCTACCGGAGCATAACGTGTAATCGAAACAGGATACCACTTCATGCTAGGAGCACGGTCATTGTTGTCCGTATTATTATAGTAAGCAAGAGTATGTTTAAGAAAATTAATGTCATCACGTTTTGGATATTCAATTCTTGCCTGCGCACCTCTTGATTCTCGACGATTTAATGCTCCAATCAATATCACCTCTGCTATTCTGAGCATCGAATCTATTTCCATGACATTTGTAAAATTGGTGTTATACTCTTGAGTTTGGTCATCCACATGCTTCCAAGAAGCTGCTTTTGACTCTCTTAGCTGTCTCAGACCATCTGATAGATCTTGCTCACTTCTAAATATGTGCGCTTTTTTGTCCATCATATCAGTTATCTCTTTTCTTACCTGGTACGGATTTACCTGACCTCTTCCTCTAAATATTCCATCATAAATCCTCTTCTCCTCAGCTTCGATTTGTTGCTGAGAAATTGACAGCGAAGCGTCTTTGTGACTTTGGGCATATTTTGCAGCAAGCTCACCTGTAATCTGTCCCCATACTAGGCATTCTCCAGTAGAATTAGCACCTAGCCTGTTGGCTCCATGCGTACTGTTACATGCTGCTTCACCTGCGGCCCATAAACCCTTCATTTCTGTAGCACCATCAATATTTGTATGAATTCCGCCCATCATATAGTGACATACTGGTCTAATTTCTATGGGCTCGTCGATTACGTCAACACCAGAGAATTTTATTCCGATCTCTCTTATACCTGCAAGACGATTCAGAATTAGATCACGACCAAGGGGTGTTAGATCTAATTTTAGACAGTCAACACCGCTTTCGTGCTTGAATCCTCTTCCTTCATTAATCTCTGTCATCATGCCACGAGATACTACGTCTCGTGATGCTAATTCAAGTGCATGTGGAGCATATTTTTTCATAAACCGTTCTCCTTTATTGTTTATAAGGTGACCTCCGTCTCCTCTCGCGCCTTCTGAAATTAAAATGCCAGAAGGAAGAACGCCAGTAGGGTGAAATTGCACAAATTCCATATCTTTTAATCCAAGTCCCGCGCGATATGCCATATCTATTCCATCCGGTGTTGAAGAATATGCATATGTAGAAAAAGCATATACTCTTCCAGCGCCGCCAGTACATACTATGCCTGCCGGTGATTTGAATTTAACAAATTCCCCTGTCTTCATTTCAATAGCAGTCAGACCTCTGAATTGCTTTTTCTCTTCATCAGTAAGTATAGAAGTACAGAACCACTCATTGTAGAAATCAATATTATCGTGCGTGAGACATCTATCATAAAGTGTCTGCATCTCAAAAAATCCAACCTTATCCTGTGCGAATGTAGCTCTTGGAAAAGAATATCCTCCAAAACTTCGTTGAGCGATAGTACCATCTTCTTTCCGTGACCAGGGCATGCCCCAATGATCTAGTTGATAGATTTCATAAGGCATACTATATACTAGTCTTTCAGCAACATCTTGATCAGCAAGAAAGTCGCTGCCCTTAACAGTGTCATAAATATGTGATTCTAGATTGTCGCCTTCTTCTTTAGCTAATACAGCAGCAGTACCACCTTCAGCAGAAACCGAATGAGATCGCATCACTTGCACCTTTGAGATTACTGCGATCCGTAACCCGCTGTCAATATTAGCAGCTGAAATCGCTGCTCTTAATCCAGCTATTCCAGATCCTATGATCAATATATCATAAGAAATGCTGTCAGCCAACTAGAGTATTTTGAACACAGTCTTCTATATAACATATCCCAAGTTTGTTGAAAAACATCAAAAATGGCAATTAAAGACGAATATACATTGCACAAGCTACTAGAACCATACAATTGTTAAGAATCATCTTCGTGATTCCATAATTAAGTCAAGTGCGATCGGGTAGGTCAGCATTATTCCGTATTAAAGTCAACAAATGACAGTGCAGAATCATAGGTTAGTTCATTTGCAGGTCTCACTGACGAGGGTATCCAGCTGAAAGGTGCATAAAATTTGAATTCGGAATAAGTAGCCTGACTGAAGAAGAAGCTTGACTGAAGAAGAAGCTTGACTGAAGAAGAAGGGGTAATACGCTTTGACAGACCAACGAATGCATGGAAAGTCTAAATATACCGTTTGGGAATCGGCCTAATAACAGTTACATCATTATTTAACGATTGATATCGTAGTAGTATGATTTTGAAATGATTTGCAGGCATTTGAAATGTACTGTATAGTCTCTGTAGATTATATATTACAACATAACTACTGTAATATATAAGATAAATCTTCTGAATGCGGCCTACTAAAATATTTTATAAGATCCTTATAAAGAAAGTAATTCAGTATAAATCGATACAGTTGCGTTATCTAAAAGGGGGTGTATGGGGGTAGATTTTCTTAACGGGCCAGCGTAACATACATCGTGTTAAGAAAAAACTACCGCGTACTATCATCTTTTTTCAACGTATAGTATAGAAAGCCTTTAGCTTGGTTATGACAGTCGAAGGCGGACTGCCCCATATCCGTTAACAAATTAAATACAACGTATGGGACTTTCAAACTGGAACTCAATTGTGATATATCTATAACAT
>JASHSN010000109.1 GCA_030038695.1 Nitrososphaeraceae archaeon | reverse complement strand
GCTAGAATCTGCTAACCAAGATTTAAGGATAGGATCATGTTCAGCCAATATAGTTATATGTCCATTCGTTGGGTCTATGTGTAAAGTTAGTGACCCAATTTGTGAGTGAAAGGAGTCCACCAAAAGAGGTTTTTCTGTTGATGATGATGTTGTTCCACTTGTCACAGCTATCTTATAGGTAACATATTGGATAGTCTGGTTATTGCTTGGATCAAACAACCTAAACTGCATAAATGCGTTATGGGCTGCCGCGGGAGTGAGGATAGGAGGATTTACCTTGAGATAAAGACCAATTTGTCTATTTCCTATCGTGACCGGCGGTAGATTTTCGCTAGTTAAACCATCTGCATATGTCTTTTGATTAAGGAAACAATATTGAACTGTGGATATAAGCATGAACAGCACTATAAAAGATGCGAAGAGGTATTTTTGTTTGATTTTTTTCCTTAAATCCTGTTGCAGTAAAAAAAATGATCGAATTTTCAGTTGTACTACCAATTCTATTGTAACTTAGCTTCCCGGGTAGTACCTTCGAAAGCGGAAATAGAGACCATATTATCATATCCTATATCAAGTCGATCGTGTAATATCCACTTATGATGTCGTTGCATTCACACGATTTGTAGTAATAACAGCAGTTGATGGCAATCCCTTGATCATTAACACGCCTTGTACCTGTTCATCTAATGAATTGATAACCTTATTTAGTTCCGAAAGTGCTTCTTTTGTATCATTAGCTTTTAAATCATTGATAGACTGCTGAAAATGCAGTCTAGTATTACTAAATAACGAACTTATAACGTCAAGCATTGCAAGTTGATGTGAATATAATTGTTCACTTGCGATATTTAGTTCCGAAATTGCTTTTTGAGGATCGTATGCATTCAGAGCCTCTCCGGCTGCCAACAAATGTGTCTCTGCTGAATAAAAGGTGGAATTCATGTCTCTTGTCATCGGTAATCTCATCGTCATCATGCCTTGTTGATGTAGAATCTTTAGCTGTCTCAGAATGAAAAGTTCGGAAACTGCTCCATCAATGTTACCCGTCTCGATGTAGTGTTTAGCTGTCAACAAATGCTCTCTTGCCAACTGAAGAACGGGATTCGACATCACACCAAGGGCTGCAAGTTGTTGTTGTTCTATCTGCAACCTAGCATTGTTAAGCTCGGTTAGTGCTTTATGGATGTTGCCAGTCTTTATATCATTTACAGCTTGCATCAAAAGCGTGTTTCCAGACCTAAATGAAGATATCATGGTATCAGTTGAGTTATAGTTTTGTGCCGTCGCCGTCTGATTTCCTGTTTGATTTTTGGGGATTTTGGTAATATTCATCGGTTCAACCAATGGAGCTGTTGCGTTCGTTGGTGGAGATACTGCATAAGCATAACTCGTGAAAAATATTCCTGCATTTTGGGAATATATCATGGGGATCGACGATATAATATATGTTATTACAACGATCATACAATTACTTTTAAGTCTTACATTATTAGAATGGTTAATCAAGTTTAATAGCTATGTATTTGGATTTATATTTAAATATTGTAGAGCATTCAACGAAATTAACTATACGGTATTGCAATAGACAGTACATTACCAAAGGTCATCTGTGGCACAAATAATCTATATTCAAAGGACTAGTGCCTTGTTCAGGTATTCATACTGATGGTAGATGGGGATTTAGTCATAGCAAACAGTGGGTATATAAAATCTTATCAACTACGCTGACGAATATATCTTTTAGTCACATTAGATGTTATTATCTTGGCTGCAGGATGTAAGCCTTAGCTAGCTGAATCCAGGCCGGCTAGGCACTATGGAATTTGCGCGTAGCCCAAATACTTTAACTGTATTGTCGCCAGAATCTGAAACATAAACATGACCCGCTGAGTCTACAGTAAGATCCGCGACTTCACTAAATTGACCATCATTAATACCATGAGAGCCCCATGCTGTAATAAACTTACCATTACTGTCAAACTTTTCTATACGGTTATTGCCATGATCTGCTACGTATACATTACCTGAGACGTCAACAGTAATACCTTCTGGACTATTAAATTGGCCATTGGCAGTACCAGGTGAACCCCATGCTGTAATGAAACTACCTTTACTGTCAAACTTTTCTATACGGTTATTGCCACTATCGACTACGTAAATATGACCTGATTTGTCAACAGTAATACCTTTGGGACTGTTAAATTGGTCATTCGCAGTACCAGGTGAACCCCATACGGTTATGAACTTACCATAGTCATCGAACATTTGAATTCTATTATTATCTGTATCAGCTACGTACACATTGCCCTGTCTAGAATCTACACCAATGCCTTCTGGATAATGAAACTGACCGATAGTTGTACCCTTAGAACCCCACTCTCTTAAGAACTTCCCATTACTGTTAAACATTTGGATCCGATTATTACCGCTATCCGCTACATACAGATTACTACCACAAGGGTAAACAGCGATATCCCGTATGTTATTCAATTGGCCAATTGCAGTACCAGGTGAACCCCATGCTGTAATGAAACTACCATTACTGTCAAACTTTTCTATACGGTTATTGCCACTATCGACTACGTATATATGACCTAAAGCATCCACGCCAATCCCCCCAACCCCACTGAATCGACCATTAGCAGTACCGAGTGAGCCCCACTTTGTAACTAACACATAGTGTTCAGCATTTGCTTCTCCTGTAGCAGGTACGAAGAAGCTACGAGTGCCTAGTGATCCGGCTAGAATGAACAAAATTAAGCCAGCTATGCTTAGATGTAAAGCTAACCCCAAGTTCATAGTTTTAATTCGCGGTTTGGTTTTTAAAATTTCCTACATAAGATTCCTATTCCACCGCCTTGTTGAACGCTGATCACAATATGGACAGTAATAGTGAATCCTCAATTAGCTTCGCTTACGATCCTTTCTATTACTATGCGGTTCTTCGCAGCGACTGTTATTGGAGTGACTGCGACTCAAGAGAATGAATATCATGTCAACAATGAAAACTACAGGTTTATAATATTTAGTATAATGGAATTCGCCTATGTTCTTCTAAAGGTGTTTAACTTCACCTCTAAAATTTTTTCTAGCACCCGACCAACAGATGTATGATATTGCTATGGAAAGCGAAGTTATTTTTTGCATTGGACGGTTTTTGTTCTCTGTCAGCATTGCCAAAATTTGTGTTTTCATGTCAGTCTCCTGTTTTTGTTTGTATCAATATGAAAAGAATGACGAATAATGTTATTAAAAACAGGAATGAATCGATCAATGTAGAATAAAGCTTTAAGCTTTTAATAATGCAAGTGGTTTAATATATATCTATTAAACTTGCACAACCATTATAACAACGGAAGAACTCTTAAAAGAAGCTTTATCTCGATTGCGATATCGTACATTATATTATCAAGCCTAATGATTTGTTTAGAAAATGTAGGATTATTTTTACCAAATTATGCTTATGGAACAGCTTCATCCACGAATGCAACAGCTTCGTCAAAATCCCCCCCCTACACAAGAGAATCAAAAAGGAAATCAGACGACAACTGCACAAAATCATAACTCAACGGAGACTATGATGTCATCATTTGAATCTGCAAATAAGCTTTTGATGCAAGCTATAAATGATATAAACATTGGCAATATCCAAGGAGCACTAGCCAAGCTAAACAATGCTAAAGTGCAGATAGAACAACAACAACTCGCATTATTTGATGTAATGTCCGGTCCTGTTCTTTCCTCGGCAAGAGAATATTTATTGGCAGCTAAGCAGTCCATAGAGAAGGGTAACATAGATAAAGCAATCCCTATATTTGTTATTCTGAAACAGGTTATACAACATCAACAAGGCATGATGACGATGGGCCTACCCATGACAAGAGATCTGATCTCAACCTTTAACTTATCATGGAGGCACTTGTTAGCGGCCGGCGAGGCTTTGAATGCTCATGACGCTCGCAGAGCGATTTCAGAACTAAATATTGCAATTGGACAGATACATGCACATCAACTTACAATGGTTGATGTTGTAAATTCTGTATCTAGCAATATTAGAACGCATTTTCAACAGGCCATTAATGATATAAAGATTAATGATACAAAAGAAGCAATCACCGAACTAAATAAAGTTATTTATTCGTTAAGAGGACAGGAGCAAGGCGTGTTGATGTTGCTTTAGATTTTACTTCTTCTTGTGCTTTGAATTCTAAGCCTGTGATGTCATAGGATAACTGCACTTTGAACAAAACTTATTATCGATTACATCTACAAGACCGCATATTGTAGAACTAAGAACTGATGCCCTGCATCCGTTTTTTCCAGAATTGGTGTTGGAAGCACTATTCGCTGGCCTTCATGCGCAGAAGCTACATTCGACTATGTGCAGTCATGATATTTACGATGTTTGCGAATACAGCATATGGTTGAGCGCCAATAATTTCAAGCAGCTGTTGCTGCGCATGACTACTATTTGATATCATGACAAAGCTAGGTGTCGCTGTAAGGCCAATACTTCCTGCAAGGTTAAAATTATCAGTGACTACAGCAGCATATTTACCAGAGTCAAGGCATTGAGAGAACTCCTTAATATTTTTTATGCCTATACTAACTGCAAATTGCTCAAGACTAGCTTTTGTAATCCATCCAGTGTTTTCTCCTTCCCAACTATTGTATAACTTATCATGGTATTGCCAGTACTTTCCCTGATCAGCTGCACAATAGGAAGCTTCAGAAGCTAGAGTAGATGCTCTGTCTTTTGGTAGATCAAGAATAGGAAAATCCTTGAATAAGAATTTTACCTTTCCTGTCTTTACTAGATTTGTCAATATCAAATCCTCGGTATCTGTATGAAATTTATGGCAGGCTGCACACTGATAGTCACCAAATTCAATCAAAGTCACATGAGCATCGCTACTTCCCAATGCGGAAGCATTTGAAGTAACCGGAGTAGATAATTTTTGAATTAATTGAGTGGCATTTTGAGATTGCTGTTGTTTCGTATATGCTAGGTTCGCACCATCTATAAGTAGTATTACTACTATCAGTACTGTAGATAATAATAATGCTACTACAGGTGTAGCTAATAAGAGGATGTTATTATTATTCATTATACCTTAACACTTTTCAATGCAGCAGCGCGACCTTGATTATACATCGGCAGTCGGCGAGTTATATATATATTTAGCTCACATTTGCTGCAGGCACTCAAGACCAGTTGAGAACTTGCTCGGGAGAGCCAATGTTGTTGCTTCTGAGGTGATTCTGTCATTTCAGTTATAGTCATATCAGAAACTGTCATTTGCGAGGTGTTGACGATATTTTTTAGTTCATAGATACACTACAACAGTAAATATTTGTTGACTGTCTTACCAAAACTAAAGCTAATGCAGAAGCGCGACCTTGATTATACATCGGCAGTCGGCGAGTTATATATATTTAGCTTAAGACCCTATTTCGACATCATGCATGTAAAATCAATTAATCGTATTACCAAAATTCATACAACCAGAAGTAGGAATTTCTCTCCTAAAGCCGCCCGGTATGTCTCTGCGTACTTTGTGCTGATGCAATATTATCACTATTACCTTCAGTACACTGTCTTTTATTCTAGGTAGATGAGATTACGTAGAAGGTACGTTGCAGTTTCATTTCTCATTTTCTGCTTACAGTTCTTTGTTGATATTCCCGCCTGTACCAGTTAATGCCATTTTGCAACCTTCTATAAATTGTTGCATCAGCCTTCGGAACATACTCAGATAATGCCCGTGGTCGGTATTTTTAATACACATACTAATGGCTACTGTTCGTACGCTATATCACTGCCATTGTATTATCAGAACATGCCAATAAATGATGAGCTTTCGCTGCTTGAAGGTTTGGGCTTAGATTTATCTTACTCATCAATGCAACGACACCTGTTGTTGCATCCTTGGTTGGCTGGAAGGTTGAAAATCAAGAAGGAAACGTTAGTATTGTTGATATCTGCTTCATTTTTTCTCGTCGTGCTCATGCTGATCAGTCCAGTTGAATATTATCTCCTTAATCAAAAGACATATGCTGATGGGTTAGGCGTTGAAAATCTATCACCAGCATCCATAGGGAAGAGCCAGCTGAGTCTTTATGTTAACACGAATCCGCCCATCTTGAATACTTCGACGTCGCACAGTGCATATATGCAATTTAGGTTGTTTGATACACGCAATAACCAGACTATCCAGCATGTTACCTATGAGATAACCGTAACACGAGGAACAGCTTCTTCGAAAATGCAAAAGCCATTATTACTTGGTTTCTTTCACGCACACAATGGACTACTTACGCTACACATAGAACCCACTACAGGCGCCCAGGATCCTTTCTTGAATCCATGGGTCGCTGACCCTGGCGGTAGTAAATTGATAAGAGCACCTTTACTTTTGCATGTAGACCTATATCATTTTCATATTGAAATACTCACAGTCGATAATGACAGAAATTTGTTCGTAAATGTTTCAGCTACCTATAAGAATACGTTCAAACATCTTTTTCCTTCTATTAGGCTTTCTTCTGATGTTGTGAATAAACTCAAATGTCTTTGTGTAAGCCGGTAAATTGTGTTTGTTGATGCCCATGAATTTTGCTATCCATAATTGATACAGATTACTCCTACATTCACAATTGTTTACAGTAGTAGTGTAGTTTCCGGTAACAACTATATCTTTTTCCGCTTTGGCTAATCCAAAGACAGTGGGCAATAGGCCTAAACCGATCATAGTCATTAAACATAAAAAAACAAGCCTTGGATTGCAGTAACTTCACCAAAAAATAACTGGTAGTAGCTGATGAAAAAATAGCTGTTGGCAGATACGTGGCTTCGTGTACACGGATTCACGTATTCTCACGGAATCGACATGATTCCGTTAACACCTACAATTGCAGTGCTAGTTGGAGGGAATATGATTGTTTGATTAGATGGATTCTGGATAGCTATATCTGTAATGTACAACTTCTTTGCCATATCAGAGTTTATGTTAACATGGGATAGACACATTTGTCCTGGCTGCGATAATAACGCTTCATTCACCGGTTGTATGGTTGTAAACGTACCATTAATTTGTCCGACAAGTAAATTAACTACAAGTTTTGAACTTGTGTCACATGGAACATGGAGCGCTACGTGTCCATCATGTATCATGTATGGAGCTGAGTCATAAACATGTATGAATCCTTTTGCTGGAATAGTGTTACCTTCGAGAAGTAAGGTAACAGAGTCTCTTACGATAGTTTGTCCAGGCAGAGGTGGAATCGCAGACATTTTCATTCCGGCCATGGTCCCTTGAGCTTGTACCGTGACGATGGCGCCGGGAGCTACTAAGTGAAGTGTCTGAATTTATGTCGTTATTTGTTCGTTACATAACCTAGATTCAGAAATAGTTAAAGCTTAGCAAAGGAGATATTCTCATTCTGTGAATCATCCTTCCAGACTCAAACTTACCATAGTACAGAAGAACAAATTAAAAGGATTTATGAGGAATACTAACAACAAAAAGGAATACCGAAGGT
>JASHSN010000108.1 GCA_030038695.1 Nitrososphaeraceae archaeon | reverse complement strand
GTAAAAATTATTACCTTATTTTGCGTAGTGATGTCACTGATGCTTGCAAAAAATTTCCATAAATTAACATTCTGTCATGTCCCTAAGTTAATACTGGTGGATCAACGACCCGATAACGATAATCATCTTCTCTCTCCTCGATCCCAAGATATTAACAAGCAATACACACTATCACAGAACATTTGAATTCTACACTCCTAGACTTTGAGACCTTACTTTCCACTAAGATACCGCTCTGCATCAGTGTAAGGAGAGTCGCCTGATCTGATTGCTTAAGGTCTAGTCATAGCATCATTAATTTCTATGCAACAGAAATCGTGCAAGGCTTTGGTCCCCACCCTGGTCCCCTCTCGTCCTCGTGCAAGCCTTTGATTTTTCTCGACGGTTGTCCACCAATCTCCGACGACGAACTCCCTTGTGCGTTTAACCCAGGAAATGTGTGGTGACAAAGCCATTGAGCCAGATCCTGAAGGGGGAGGGATTATACATGTTATTCCCTTTCTTTCGCATCAATTACAACCAACAGAACGACACCATCCATAGCGTTGCAATCAACAACAGTCTAACTTTCTGGATGCTTTCATTATGAAAAGCCAAAGTGTCGAGATAGTACTGTAAAGGAGATAGAGTAAGAGAAAGAATTGCTTATCGGTTAGTATGAACTATCCTTCAGACAGGACAGATAGAACACCATCCATCAATAAGGTGTTTCTCAGCTCCTTTGCCATATCTGTAACTGTTATAATTCCTACAATCTTTCCGCTTTCCATTACTGGAAGTCGACGAATCTTGTTATTAATCATTCTTTGCACTGCGACTTCTATCGGAGTATTAGCTTGCGCAGACATCTGAATCTTGGACATGATATCTGCAATTTTTACGTTTGATGCCTGCAAATCATTAGAACAAACCTTGCCACAAGCCAACAAGCATGTAATGTTGAGGAATGGAAGATTTGAATTTGATGATGTTAAAGAAGATATCTGCTGTTGCTCCCATTCTATCAATGATCACCTGGAATGTGATCCTTATTATCTGGCTAAAACTAAAGAAATTTGTATTGGTGAGATTCGTAGATAGGCACCATAAAACAACTATACCTCAGAAACAAGGCAAACTGTCCAAGAAAGAACAAGAACAACAGCAGGAGGAGCTTCGGCTCAATGGCTATATACAGCAGCTAGCCAAAATGTAGTCTGGAGCCATAGAAGGACGGTGGTACGGCTGGAGACTAGTGTATATTTCTTCACGAGTCCAATAGGATTAGGACATGCAACAAGAGATATTGCCATAGCTGAAAAATTAAAACAAATTGTAGGTAATGAAATCCTCTTTATTACCGGCGGTGCAGCATATGAACTGATTTCAAGGGAAGGATTCCGGGCGCTAAATCTTTACAGACCACCTCACTTCACAGTAGACGCAGGGAAACTACGTAATGGTTTCGTATGGTTAATGAGGTATATCATTTACTACAAAAGATCCAAAAAAATTGCAGAGAATGCTATAAAGGAAATGTCTGGTAAATATCCACTTATAGTTAGTGATGAGGATTTCGCATCAATTGCAGTTGGTCAGAATATCATTTTAAAGTGCATACTTATCTATGATATTCTGGAGTCGCCTATCTGTTCCAATAAAGATAAGATAGGCGAGACACACTTCACTAGTGGTCCTTTACACATCTTTGAGAAGAAGATGAATGGTTCCTTGCATGACTTGATAAATAAATGTGAAAAAGTAATCATTCCAGATTTTGGCAGTAACAAAGCCAATTTAGTCTACGTTGGTCCGATAGTTAGAGAAATCAAATCAGATAGGAACAGATTGAGAAGTAATTTCGGCTTAACTAGAAAGACAATTCTAGTTTGCGCAGGTGGTACTGATGCAGGGAGATATCTCATACAAAAGTCACTTGATGCATATGAAAAATTAAAAAAGAGATTTGACATAGATCTTATTCTTGTTTCAGGTCCCAATCTAAAGTTAAATGTATCTAATCAATTTCATAACTTAGGCTTCATTAACAACTTACACGAATATATCTATGCATCCGATCTAGTAATTTCGTTGGCTGGTAGATCAACTATAGACGAGTCAAATGTATATGGAACACCAGGAATTTTCATTCCAATTAAGAATCATTTTGAGCAAGAACGAAACGCAATTAGGTTGGGATACAAGTATGAAGATATATCTAACATCGAAAGGTTAATTGAGGAAAAATTGGGGTTTACTCGTACTAATACAGCTTCAAGTTCAAGAGGTGCGGAGATGGCTGCTAAAATAATTTCCGAATTTTTATGACTCAATCTATTGTGTGACTAGTAAGTGAAGATTTGCAGTTTCACTGTTTATATCGGATGCTTCACAGCAACTGCTAAAATTATTAGAGAAATTGTGGATATATTGATATACTATAATAGCATACACAACAATATCGGTTAGAATTCTCTGTTCATATTCTACATGCGAATTATTCTTAGAACACAAGTAGAAAGTAATAGTAGTGGTCAACAAAATCCGCCTGAGGGAATGGTTTTCCCCGCGTACCAGACTTATATAAAAGATCGTAAATTGTATGCTAGGTATGATTAGTGTGACAGGTACTGGCTGTTTTTTATGGCTAGCTTGGGCCCGTTAAAAACACCCACGTATATCCATGTTCCTAATGTCAATTCATCTCACAATTTCAGCTACCATGCATCGCTTCCAGTAAAGCCGCCGCTCTTACTGGCTCCTGTACCCGGTTAAACGCGTGTACAAGAAAGCTCATTAGTAGGGGGCACTGTAAATGCACATGTTAACTGAACGCCATTATCAGTTGTGCAATTAGAAGGAGATGATGGGAAATGCCCTA
>JASHSN010000107.1 GCA_030038695.1 Nitrososphaeraceae archaeon | reverse complement strand
TCTGCAACTTTGGAGCCAATATTACCTAGCCCCAAAAGCCCAAGCGTTTTTCCTCGTAAATCGAGGCCCACACTGGTTTGCCATCCACCAGCTCGCAGGGATGCGTTTTCTATCCAAATTTTGCGCGCCAGGCCAAGAATCATTGCCCAGGTAAATTCAACAGTCGGCGTCGATTCATATCGTGTATTAACGACTTCTATTCCATGTTCTGCTGCGGCCTCAAGGTCAATAGCTGCATTGCGCAAGCCAGTGGATGCAATAAGTTTCAGATTCGGAAGACGCTCGAGCAGGTTCCTGTCCATGCGTGTTCTCTCTCTCATGAGACAAACGACCTCAAAGGAGCGAAGGCGTTCTACCAAGGCATTCGGGTTGGTTAGATGATCCCGAAAAATGGATATTTCCGGTTTGCCAGAAATGGCATCCCAGTCGGCTACTTTACGTGCCACATCGGCGTAATCGTCCAGAACGGCAATTTTAACTCTACGTAGCTCAGTCATTTTCACCATATTTTATATTGGGCTATATAACTCTGGGAGTTACCAGCAGGTAACTATCTTACCTATATGCAACTTACGAGTTTAATAATGAATTAGAGGGGGATATATTATGTCTCAAATCGAACTTAACAAGAAAGAAAAGAACAAAGAACTTGTCCTTGAAGCTTTCAACACACTTTTCAACCAACGTGACTACATAACAGCTGAGCACTATTGGTCGCCTAAATACATCCAGCATAGTGCTCATATCCCGCCTGGTCGCGAGGGTCTCTTCAACCTCGTTAACAGCATCCCACCAACGCTCAAGTATGAACCCGGAACAATTGTTGCAGATGGAGATTTCGTAATGGTCCACGGACGGTATTCGGGTCTTGGCCAGCCTGTGAACTGGATTATAGTCGACATCCTTCGTATAGAAGATGGAACGCTGGTCGAGCACTGGGATGTGATCCAAGACGAAGCTACCGCGGAGCAGTCAAAGAGCGGCCTTCCCATGTTCGGCGACAAGTTTCCGGCGTATCGCTGAGGCTAAAACACAAAAAGAAGGGAGAGTTTACAATAAGCACACATACGGCCCTGACTGTACCCACGCGGTTTGTTGAGGTGGATAATATTCGATTGGCCTACCGGCGTTGGGGAAAGCCGTCCCGCTTGCCTTCATGCAGTACTTCAGCGGAAACCTGGATGACTGGGATCCGTTGGTCACCGACGGCTTCACTGCCGATTACGACGTGATCCTGTTCAATAATGCCGGAGTCGCAAGTTCCGGGGGCGAAACGCCGAGCACCGTCTCGGAGATGACGCAGCATACCGTGGCGTTTTGCGATGCCCTCGGACTAAAAGAGTTTAATGTATTCGGCTTTTCTCTCGGCGGCATGATCGCGCAGCAACTGGCGCTTGATCATCCCAAACGCGTCCGACGTATTATTTTGCGGGAACGGGTCCACGGGGCGGGGAAGGCATGACGTTTACGGAATTGTCTGCCGAGGAGCGCGCTGGCACAGACCAATTCTTGCTCACCGCGTTATTCTCGCCCAGCGACGCGAGTCAGGCGGCTGGACGAGCGTACCTGAAACGCTTGGTGGCGCGTACTCGGGATCGGGATCTGACAGTCTCAAAGAAAACAGCAGAGGCGCAGCTGCGGGCGATTCGGGAATGGGGGACCGTGCCATCGAGTAACCGATACGCAACTCTGCAGAACATCACGCATCTGACCCTCATCGTACATGGCAACAAAGATATCGTGGTCCTACCGATCAATGCGTTCATCCTTGCTGAGCAACTGCCCAATGCTCAGCTAATCATGTATCCCGATTCGAATCACGGTGCTCACTATCAACATGCTGAACTGTTTTTGAAGCACGCAAAGCTGTTCTTAAGTGCTTGATAGCGAAAATCCACTCGGACGCCCGGCATGGCAAGAAGATGAGGCCATACTAGCCAAATGGAGTGATATAACTTGAAACAAAAGAAGATTGTGTCTCTTAGCACTATATTTTCTGGTAAAGTGTTCTGAACATTCTGTGCATATGTATGTCAGTCGACCCATTTCCGATACATGACGAAACTTTTTAAAATTTAGCATGGCGCAGCACAGGGTCGCATGGTAATAGGTAAACATATCTCGAAAGTGTTGGCGATACCAATTCTATCCTGCGGTCCTGTGGTCGGATCTATTGTTGGCTGCCCATGCCAGGACTGGGCTATGATCTGTATAGGGTTTACTGGTGATGTATCAGATTCTAATGCCTGGTGTTTGATACGGGGTGTCTCCCTGGCACTTGCCGTATCGACTTTCTCTCCTTTGGCTTTCTTCCATCTCTTCTCTGCGGCTCTGTTCAGGTCATAAAATTGTTAAGTATGTCTTGGAAAATAATTCAGGAATGTGATGCTAAAACTGTAAATGCCTTAGACTATATTCTGACGAAATGTAAAATCGTTTACATTCCTTTGCCAATTAAACTAATTCATAGTGATATAGTTACTAATGATGAAGCACGTATGTCTTACGCATATCCGAATACGGTGATTGTGGACGATTCTACTGAATTTGTGCAGTATATGTATAACGCTAGCTACTACTGAATTCGTGATCTAGTATATCACTACTGTGCATTTGTGTAGTACCACTGCCTAACCAACCTCGGTCTCGCTGCTTACTCTGAGAATGCGTATTAGATTTGAGAGAGAAAAGACGGAAAGATTCAAGAGATTATTCATGGTATTCTCGTAATGTTTGCTCTGCAGTCTATTACCTATCTTCCTTGAAACCTTCACGTGTAAAGGTTATCTCTTCAGATAGGAGAACGCCCAAATACTAAATACTCCTAGTAACGAGAGGGCTGCACCAATAATGGTATCCAATATTCTCGTTTGCGCAAGCAATGTTTGACCAGGGATTAGAATATTCAGAAATACAAGGATAAATGGAGTTAGGAAGAGAGATGCTAATGCATAGTTGACGTTTTTTATAGCATAAAATATACTAGTGAATACAAACAAAGTTACTAGTAACCATATACTGTGCACATTTGCGATTATTATTGAACCAATTACAGTACCACCAATAGTACCAATAATAAGCATAGCTGTAAAGCTGAACGTAACTAAGATTTCAGAGCGGAGGAGTAAAACACATACCGTTATCAAAACCCAGTAGCCTCTCATCAGGCCAAGGCCTTGCGCAATGAGCAATCCTATCGCACCTATGACTGCAAAAGAAACAGCAAATTGAAAATGCCTAGATTCCAGAGACATATTGCTTCTCAGCGGATCAACTACTCCCTGATTGGATCGCAGGTGGGCTTGAACAGGAGGCTTTGCTTCTTCTATTGCTGGGTTCTTTTTTAAAAGTTGCCAACCAAGGGACGTAACAGCACCAAGTACACCCCATAGCCCCCCTACAAGGAACAACCAGAACCTTTCACCGGGAGGAATGTTGTTAATTCCTGGCAGAGCAGCACCGACAGAAAAGACTACAGCGGATATCATAACGATGATGGCAGTATTGGGATAGATTCCAAGATACGAGATAATAAATAATCCAACCGCTAAAAGAGGTACTGCAAGATAAGTAGTCCCTATTATAGAGCCTATTGTAAATGCAGATGCATTGATTACCGAAGCGAAAATGAGCGTGCGAATTGCCAAACTCTGTTTCGTCCTCCCCTGCAGAAAGAAAATTGTTCCTAGGACACCAAGAGTAGCTTCTCGTATATGGTTAGAGAATGCTCCTATTATCAATAATGAAGTTATCAATACTCCTGCTCTTACGCCCGCAGATACGTTGAGCTGACTAAAATCGAAACTCGTAAGACTATGGAGGAAATTGTATGGCCAACCTGACGTAGATCCAGTCTTTCCGTATGGTTGACTCATTTCCTTTCAACTCCATTTGATTTGGTACTATGGATTATTCTATCTACCTGATTTAATTTTACTCGAAAATGCCTGACGGCGTGCCAGCAAATGTCCACTAAGAAAGGAGGATTAGATGCTGACAAGTATCCTGATCCGGCTTACCCGGCCTATCGACATTTATCGGCAGTTGTTGTAGAAAAACATAGGACTGGAAGGTTCCCTGAAGTTTATAATTTTTGAAAAGATTGGAAAAAGCAATCTCAGCTCCCACATGTTGTCTAACGCGTGACTGTAGCTATGGAAAATATTTCCGGATGCGTAGTTACATATTCTCCCATCCACATGTTGTCTAACGCGTGACTGTAGCTATGGAAAATATTTCCGGATGCGTAGTTACATATTCTCGAACGCTCATACTTGGTTTTCCGGTTAATTTATGCACCTCCGACGTCAACCGATCGTAGCGATTATTTGCGTGGAGTTTAGCCATAGTGGAAACGTGGTCAAAGACGTATTGAGGTAAATTAAGTGGCAATAATTCTTCCTTTAGCCACTTGTCGTATGGCATATCCACATATTTCACTGGGCGATTTAGTGCGGTCGCGTATTCTTTTGCCATCTCATTCATGTCTTCTGATCGAGGACCAGTCAGTTCATAGACCTTCCCCCGGTGACCATTGGGATCTTCCAAAATTGTGGAAATGACTCTTGCTACATCGCTAGCCGAAATTGGGGAAGTTCGTCCCGAGCCAAATGGCAATCTAATTGTCCCATCTTTGGCGATTGATGAGGCTGCAATGCTGGAGAAGAAAGGAGTTTCCAAGAAGACCGTCG
>JASHSN010000106.1 GCA_030038695.1 Nitrososphaeraceae archaeon | reverse complement strand
AGGTATTCATCTCGCCACACTACTTCTTTCCCACGGACCGTGGATGGAAATTCAATGGACCCCTCGAGACCGATGAGGTTGAGAACAATATGTTCGCTCGCAGCGGAAGATTGAGTCTCGACGGCTTCTCCAGATCGGGCGCCGACTGGTTCGAGCGCTTCAAAGCTTACATTGATGACGGCCAGACGGTCGTTGCTAGTCCTCACAGAGTATTTGGTCCACAGACTAATGACCTTGTTCTGCAGCTGCGCAAACGCCGCATCAGCAAGGTCATTCTCTGCGGTATGTTGGCAAACATGTGCGTCGAATCTCACTTGCGTGATTTGCTCGAGCAGGGTTTCGAAGTTGCCGTTGCAAAGGACGCAACCGCCGCCCCGCGCCATCCAGAGTGGGGCTACGGTTACACGGCAGCGCTCATCAACTTCGCGTTTCTTGCACACGCGGTGTTGACAACTGACGACGTGGTGAAAGCGATGAAATAGGCGCTTACAACGAGACGCCATGAGTAGTTGCTGCTAACTCGAGGAACTCGGAATCGGGTTGGTTCCATAGTGCTCTCGCCAAGGGCTTACAGGAAATATCTATATTAATACTACATTCGATAGCTCCGATTTCACCAACATCATTCCTAGCGCTTGATTTTTATTATTTGAGTTTTGTCTTGATTAAGCTCAACGCAGAGTTTTTTACAATCCACTCTATTGTTTGAAACTCTCTATAGATCTCTGTGTTCAATCCAAGGGACAGACCATTGTAACCGGTACATATCCGTGGTAAGTGCGCAGTAAACAACAGTAAACAATCCTGTCCTAAATGAGGTTAAAAAAGAAGGTGATGGGATTATGCTCTACTTACCAACGAGCTACATTCGTTAAGAGATGGATTTTATACTTAGCTTCTGTTGACCTCAAAAGTATATGTCTCTCCATGCTTTAGGTAGTGAATTCGTTCTTCAATCCCTGTTTCTTTAGCGAGCCGCTGAAAATCCTCAAGCGGTGACTTAAAGACATCGTAATCATTGTAATGAATAGGAATAGCTTTCTTTGGATTGATTATCCTAAACATTTCAACACCCTCCTTTGCATCCATAGTAAGCATAATTCCCATCGCCATAGTCCCGCCGAGGTGGAGTAATGCAACATCTATGTCCGGATAGTGTTTGGGAATTTCTCTGATGTCATCAAAGACCAGCGTGTCGCCAGTGATATACAGCCGCAGCAAATGTTGACCATCTTTAGTCTGAAAATCGAGAATACTGCCCATAACCTGAGGGAGAAAAACTGCAACTGGAAGACTTCCGTGGATGCCAGGTGTTGCTATGATGTTAAGTTGGACATCATCTTTCACAAATGAAATGCTTTCCCATGTCTTCAACTTATGAGGTTTTGTAAACCCTCTTATACTCAATTCCTCCGTAGCGTGCGGAGTAGTCACGATAGGTATAGACTTATCCAATTTGCGCACTGCAACCTGATCGAAGTGATCCCCGTGGAAATGAGAGAGTACAACTAGGTCCAGTGGAGGTAATTGTTCGATATCTAAGGCCGGATTTGTCAGTCTCGTGGAGGTAATTGTAGGAAACAATTGGACTTTTTCATGCATATGAATAAAGATGGGATCAGTAAGAATCGTAAACCCTGCATAACGAATAAGCACCGTTGCATTTCCAATAAAGAATATTGACCCTGTCTTTAAATCAGTAGGTTTGCTGGATGAAGATGAAAGTCTAATTTCCTCAGTAGTTTTCAAGTAAATACATCATATCAAACCGTGATATGTTAGTGTTCTGCTGAGCGTCGTTTGATAGTCAGGCTGTGATGTTGTAATTCACGCCATTCCAGAGGCCATCAAAATGAAAGCCAAACTTAAGGAAACAATGATAGTTGAGCAGCAGAGGTTGCAAAAACTACCATAAATCCTGCGATCACACATGGTATAGCAGACTATCTGGCTTTGTTAGAGTAAATACGCAGACATTTAACATATGGGTATTTTTACATGTAAGAAACAGGCAATATAATGTAGCAAGTTATCGAGTAAAACTAAAACCTGAACGTAGTGCAGAAATAAGATCACGTAACTAGATGAGCCTTTTCCACAGTTGTACGAGAATACCGACTTTTCGGTAGACACAAAGAGTTCAATTAAACAGGGCGAATCAAAGACGAGTAAATCCAAAAATATTATAAAAATGATAGTCCTGGCTATCGTTTTTTATCTCCTGCGTTGGGAATGTTGCTGTCGACTGACTTAGAACACCGTAATTCTCAGTCAGTTTGAGGGGAAGAAGAACACTCATTAAAATGGATTACATGCCAGGCATTTGTTGTTGATGTTCACCATATCATTCATACCAATCTGTATGCCCTCCCATCGCTTTTCGTATGACGTGTTATGTGTAATAATCAGTATGCCCTCCCACCGCCTTGTATGGCTGACTTACCTTAAACTTGTAGACTTCTTCCTCAGAACGTTTTAACTTGACCTCTCCATGATTGTAGGAATAGATGCTATCTCTTGGTATTCTATAATAATGTGGGTTGAAAAGCCTTTGCTTAACAATGAATTCAGTCTCCATGATCCCATCTATGTGTCCTATACTTTTGTCATCAGCAGTGATTACTGGCTTTGAGATGATTTCATTCCAGTCAAATTGGTTTTGATTTATTTCTACCATCTCAGTAATCACTTTAACCCACTGAACTCGCCAAGTCGGAGGCTCAAATCGTTCAGCAAAGTATTGCGTCTCATGGATGACCTTTCTGTCATGAAACTCCATGATACTTACTGTTGGAACACGATGTTGTCCGTCATAGACGGTCACATACTCGGTGATCCATAGGTCTCCCTTCCCAATTATTCTCCTGACTTTGAATCCAGATGGCTTAGAGGGGTGATGTCCACGAAGAGCTTGTATATTTTGCCGACCGGATATACGCTCCATAGATTGTGGATAATCTACGACGACATTATCAGCATAGATGTCATGTTCCTTTTCTAGATCACCAGCCGCTGAGGCAGCCCAATGTTCATCTATGACAGCTCGAATTTGCTGATCCTTCATAGTATACATCGCATACATAGCTTGTATATCTCTATCTACACTAATTCGTCGAAAAAAACGGAATAACTAACTCAGGCTATCACATCCTGGTTATCATACAGGGACCACCTCTGGTTTTGTGTTAGATAGATAGAACTTGAGCTACCGGTGCATTATCATAGTACCTGATCAATAACCATCATTCGAACCTCTGGAGTTCAATATTCGGATGCCGATCTATCGGAATCCGATCCATACTCCAAGGTCATGCCCTTCAGGATTCCGAGATCTTTACGAAACCCTCTTGAACAAGCTGTGTAGTCCTTGCCATCGCATCGGTGTTGATCTTTATTCCGGGAATGACGGCTGCATTTCCCCAACCATGGGCCTTTGCTGTAGCACCGCAGAGTTCGACCTGCACACCTCGCTCCATCAGGTCTGTAACAAGCTTCTCGTATGGGTTGCCAGTGGCAATATTACGGTCGGAGTTATACGCCTGGTCATGTAACGTCACGTGGCCAGCATTTGTGTGAAAGACTGCTACAACCTGGGACTTGGCGTTCCAATTGGAGATATCGTTCATGATGAGCTGAAGGTGAAAGAGGGACGCCGGCAGATCGCCTTCGAACGATAGCGATGCGACGCTGAACACAACCTTGACCTCTGTCAGTTTGACGGGGATATCGATGTGAAGCGTTTTTTCTTGAGTATTCATATGAGTTCCTTTCATGGAATGAGTTGATGAGCTGTGATTTAAATTGTTTGTAGTTGGCATCTTCACACGCTCATATCCAGGTATTAAATCAAGGTTCGAAATCAAGGCTGGTATTCGCATGACTACATATGAGGAATTAAGGTTGGCATGGGCAGTCCACGTAAGTTTTTGCGGTACCGCAAAATTTAAGACAGTATTTTAACGTGAATACATATTCCGTGTTTAGATTTTGTTTATAAATGGAAAATGCTGTAGGAGGACACTTCATGGGAATAATGTAATATAAGTTAAGGCGATACTTAACTTAGCATCTGATCGTAGAGCTCTCTTGCAGTCTTTGATATTCAGCCACGTCAATGATCATCGAGGAGACGAGTCACGAATGTACTGCTGTTCTGATGCCGCTGAAAAGTATACGTATTACTAGTACGGCATGCCAACTGGGGTTTCGGTGTGACCCGTGACTTTTCAGGTGAAGACGAAATAGGATGTGAACCTTAAGTTCAACCAGCTAACGATATTGACATATGCTAGCACACCAGGGGTGAGAGGAGTGTTGAAAGAATTCCTCGACATATCGTTAACACATGTTGCTGGGTACTAACCAATCTATAGGCATCGCCAGAATAGTAGCTAACTTGGAAGGAATATTGTTATAAATGAGACGTCCAATCAGATGTATCAATCTTGTTTGTCGGCATCGGTTCTACATGCTATATGATTTTGTCACACAATAAAAGTCTCTCGTTATTTTTCTTGAAAAGATAAATGAAAAATATCTCTGTTTGCACAGACGACGTAATTGGATTGGCCCAAAATTTGGCGTTGATAAACCAAGCATTTGGATTGGAAAGGCGACACAATATCAAATTTTGATAAGCATAGTTTACCTATGACATCGTTGACCATATTTCGACTTAAATACGACTAGGCTGTCTACCATAACTGAGTAAAATGATCGAAGGACAGAAGATCAAATATTTCCAATCGGACGAGGCTGGTGGACCGCAGTAGGTAAGGTAAATGAATTTATTTCTAGTCCAAAAATTAGGGCAATAAATGTCTCAGTTCACCCTAAAGCGATATGTATATTGTATGAGGAGATAGAATGATTGTGGATTGTAGATCACATATTATTATTTAATCTCTATGTAGGTCTCATAATAAGTTTTTAACTTTTTTAAAACCTAAAGGGGCAGAAAAATCAAATAAGCAACTATTGCGATTCCGAAAATCACTAGGCCTACAACGGCAGAATAAATGATAGAGTTTTTTTGGGCACGTACGTTCCATTTTTGATAGCCTGGTTGGCATGTAAATAGTTCTTTAAAGCATAGATGCCAAGTCCCATTCCTACTAATACCAATACTACTCCAAGGGACGATGAGGCATAGTGAGTTGAAACATCCGTTAAGGTACCACTTTTTATAGTAATTCCAAATTCTCGCAGAAACAATCCGAATTTTGCTACGACAAATCCTAATCCTATAATAGCTATACAGGTTCTTAACCATGCCAGAAAAGTTCGTTCATTAGCAAGATATTCTTGTGGGCTATTCATATGTCTATTGAAGGGCACTATAGTAAAACTACTTTGATTCTAGAATCCTCGGCATAAGGGAAGTTCTTAAAGACAAGGGAATAAGGAAGCTGATCTTCAGGTTGAGATAGAAAGGCAAAAAGGTCATTATGAAAAGTGGTTAATCCACTTGAATTAGAAGTTCTAGGAATGATCAACTTGACGTTGGGCGATAGTATGGTCATGAGCAGGGCCTTTGAACCGCACTATGAACAACTGGGGTGAACACCAATTACTGGTACAAGAGTAGTTGTCAAAGCATGGGTCGATCCTGACTTTAAGACATTACTCAAAGTATCTCCAAAAGAAGCAATTCTTGGATCGGATATTTACCATCTCAAACCAGATTGGTACAAAAAAATTCACTACCAGTTGGATTTGGAGAAAATGTCATTAATGAAACCTTTTTTCCAAGACCAGTTATACCCAGCATCAACTCTAGTAATATCAAAACTAGGGCCGGGTAGCAACTATCATGTCTCCCTTATTCGTAATTTGCATTAATTTACCACTCCAGCTACTGGTACCGTCTTGCTTTGCAGGTGTTATCTATGGTGGCAATTTGGGTTCCTGAATATCTGCCAGTTATAGTTCCTTTTTCATTGAATCAATGAACAACATAATACGCTGCGCTGCTGTAACAGACCTTTTTGACACAGCGTTGCTTGCATGGTGTCATAAAATAAACAAATTCGAACATTGGGTACTAATCTTGCTTAAGGAAGCTGTAACATATACCATATACTTACATTTAGACTCTATAGGTCTAATATGGCATGTGCACTCACATTCTGTCATCTACAGACTAACGAATGTAGCTCGTTGGTAAGTAGAGCATAATCCCATCACCATCTTTTTTAACCTCATATCCTTTTTTCTCATTTAGGACAGGATTACGTCTCCATAATTTTTACAGTTTAAAGTGCAAAATGTTGGATAAACTAGACAATAGATAGATAGATACATACTTCCTACTTGATTATATGGATAAACCAGACTTTTTATATACTTGGTAGTCGATCAATCCATAATGAGTCTGAAGCAGGAACAAAAAGTAATAAGCAGAGGTGGAGTTCCGGTCGTCGCGATAGGTGCGTTGATAGTGGTTGCGTTATTTAGCTTTTGGGTAGTTGGATATGATGTTGGTCAGCTTTTTAGCGTAGCACAAGGTAAAACTGCATACGATAATATGTGGCTGCATGAATTTGTCCATGACATAAGACACGAATCTGGGTATCCATGCCACTAACTTTTTCTTTTTAATCTATTTTAAATGAGGTTGTTTTTGTATGAATCAAAATAACAAGAATGCTTTTATTTTTGTAATTATTTCTCTTTCGTCCGGAGTTATGGCTGG
>JASHSN010000105.1 GCA_030038695.1 Nitrososphaeraceae archaeon | reverse complement strand
TGGACTGATGTATATAGGGTCGTTATAATTCCTACAGCACCCACAAGTAAGGCAATAAATGCTATACCTAGTGTAAATGCTGCCGTTCCACTTTGAGTCTGCTGTCTTGTTTGTAGTATGGCACTAGGGGTAGTTACTCCAATATTATTTGCGCCATACAAATCAGTAATTTCTTTTGCTACAGTATTAACATAATTAGGGGACTTGGCAGTTACCATGAACTGGTCAAACTTGTAAGCTTTGTTAAATAATTTGTTACCTTCAGCTTCATTAATATAAACAGTTTGATCGGTATACGAATCTCCAGTAGGTTCCATTATGGCACTTACTATAAAGGTCTTAGTTGCAGTTGTTGGAGTTCCATATCCATTGGTGCTGCTACTGGTAGCAGTAGTAGCAAGAGCAGCTGAATAAGTATATGTACCTCTTACATACTGGTCAACTGTGAGAAACGGACCTGGATCTCCCGGGGGATATGCCACCGTATTTCCTACTAACATTGCAGATGGATCACCGGGTTTAATTGCAGACCCAGGAACTAGCTGCATATTAGGATGCTTTTCATATATTTTTATAGGGTTCATTGCGACGACTGCGACAGTTTGAGTATTTCCCTGAGCATTAAGTTGAAGTGTTCCTTTATACTCCGGTATAACATCTTGAACAAACGGAAGCGATCTTATCCTCGCTAACACTTGGGAATTGAAGATTATAGTTGGTGGTGCAGCAGGGCCAGAAAGTCTATGCTGGCCAGAACTAACAAACATTAGATTTGGTGCCAAACTATTTATTTGCTGATTTATGAAAACAGTGTTACCAGCACTCATAGCATTAAGTGCGACCATTAAAGCACCCCCTGCTATGACCATTAATATTGTAAGTGCAGATCTTAACTTTCTTTCTCTAAGCGCATCAACAGAGAGTATCAGGATTTGTTTATAATTTTTGTTTTTTCTATGAGCTACAGAATCAGATTTGAATGCGATCTTCGACCTTACACTTTCTCCCCTCAGCAGTGATCCATTACTATTGTTTCCAAGTGCATCTTCTCTAAGATCCATCCCTTATCACCAGTTAAACCTGTGGCTCACCACTTTTCAAATAATATATTATCAATCAGATGTATTTATTTTTGTATTCAAAATTTAGATACTTGTCTGCTATGTTAAAGTAATATATCTAAAATTCCCGCTAGAACAAGTATGTTAGGTCGGAATATACAAACTGTATTCTTAGCCTATACTCTTCTTGTTAAATAATGCCTACAAGTGCAATAACATTATAGATTTTGTATGCACGATTTAGACGTGTTCGTCACTGGTGAGAACAAGACGGTTGCACCCCAGAACAACTCAACATAGTTCCACATCATTTTTATTTTATGCATGACAATATTGTTGGCACCTCATGCGTGCAGAATTCGCTAGAATTGAATGCTCTCACTGATCTTGTTACGTTCAATTCTATTGGTTGCAGTCTAGAACAACCCGATTATCCAAGTGCAAAATATTGCATTTAATTGCTAGGGTTTTTTAAGGCATAATGAACATATTTTTTCATATGGCAATGAGTCTTGATAGAATACGGGCCTTAGGTAGGACAACTCTAATAATGATTGGAGCTGTAGCGGCGGTAGGAGGCACAGTGCTCTTTATAGTGTTGTCACATCATGGACCAGCAATCTGCACAAATGCGTCTTTCTGCGGTTAAACTAAAGAGGAACGCATTTTCAATTCCGACGGGAAAAACGGCTAATATTTAGAGAAGGCAAAAGAGGGCTCGTACGTGGCCCTCTTCTTTTCATTCCTTGGAGTTGAATGAAAAAAACATTAAAAGAATTACTTTGCAATAATTGCAGTTTGGAAGATAATACAGGATTATAGGTTGATGTTAATTAATGTTATCAAAAAACCATCCTATCCATGGGAGAGAGCCCCATCTCCAGAATGAGGGAAAAGTAATGAATCCAATAAGCTCGTGGTTCCATGAACGTTGGGTACACTTCAATGCACCTGACGAACGATGATATGTTGTTGTGAGGGCGTTCTTTTTGGTCTTTAATCCTAGTAGTTTAGAAGGTTCACGATGAGATCAGGCATCAATAAATAATATAAATGATTAATATCCTTACCCAAACTATGACTAAAAATAATGTTGACAACAACTGCATATCGGGATTGCTTGTTGCATATCGCATGTTCTACATTCAATATTGGATTTCACTTTGTTAGCTTAAAATAAAGAAAGATATCTATGATCGTAACTCTAGCCACACAACAACATCTCGAATGAAATGACTGCGATTAAGTCTCGGTATAGATGTCCCAGGTGTAAGTCTTATAACTCAGTCGGTATGGACAAAATTTTTGATGGACGTCTATTGTTCGTTTGTTCAAAATGTAGTATTTGTGCGGTAGTGCAGAAAGGTGCGGATGCTGACGGTCCTGATTCTGCCTATCTTGAATTCCTAGAATTGTACGACAGCGGACGTGTTACCGAAAGTGACGATCTGAACGCAATAATGCGGCAGGAGAGAATCCTAAGACCGACATCAGAGATCAAGACTTTGTTACAAAAGACAAACGAAAGTGCAACAAATAGGCTACTCAATGAAGTACTGTCCTCTAAGAAGGATTATGTCGTAGAGTTCAAGTTAATTCAAGATTCAGATTATAAACTAGGAAGTCAGGTTATTGATCTGCCTATCGACGACAAGATCATCTCTGTACTTTTGAGAAAAGGGATCAAGTATGTTTATAAGTTTCAGGAAGAATCAATTAAAAAAATTCTGCTTGGAGTCGACACAGTTATAGTGGCACCAACAGCATCAGGAAAAACTGAAGCATTCTGTATCCCCATACTACAAAAAATATCGGACCGTTTGAATTCGCATCTACCTTACTTTCTTACTAATCAAACAAAAGTTGCAAGAAGTCAAATATTTGCGATATTTCTATATCCTACTAAAGCACTCTCAAGAGATCAGTTTCCAAAAATAAGAGAATTTACGGAGAGTCTCGGGATACGTGTTGGCATATTTGATGGAGACACACCCTTAAATGAGAGAAATATGGTGTTGTCTGCTGCTCCTCAGATAATTATTACAAATTTCGATGTTCTTCATTATCATCTTTGGCACAGGACAAGATTTTCATATTTACTTAGAACCTCTCACTTTTTGGTTATCGATGAAGCTCATACTTATACAGGTGTCTTTGGAGCAAACGTTCACTACATTGTAAAGAGACTTGAAAGATTATGTAAGAATAAATTGCAAATAATAGCTGCTTCGGCAACATTACCAAATGCTGGTCAATTCTGTAAAACACTTTTTGGTAGAGAAATTGAGGTTATCCAAGGAGAAGGCAGAAAGGGAAAAATTAATTTTGTAATGTTGTTTCCATCTTTGCAGTCCCATAGATCATTGGTTCTAGACCTAGTTAAGCGAACCACTGGAGGAGGCCATAAAACTATTGCATTTAGCAATTCCCATCTTGGATCAGAACTTTTATCGTTTTACTTATCACGACAGGGAATAAAAATTAAGGTGCACAGAGCCGGACTTTTGCCTTCTGTACGGAAGGAAGTGGAGCAGTCATTTAAGGAAGGTAAATTGATGGCAATTTCTGCTACACCAACTTTAGAACTCGGAATTGATATAGGTGATGTTGATGCAATAGTGTCTGGCATTGTGCCCATCAACAGATTAACACAGAGATTCGGTAGGGCTGCAAGACGCGGCCAGGAAGGCTATGCTTTTTTAGCTCTAGGAAATGACCCTATTAGCCAGTATTACACCTCACATCCTGATGACTACTTTGCAGACGAAGAACAACTATATACTGACCCTTCAAATCCGTTCGTACAGGAATATCAAATCCTTGCGATGACTTGTGATAAACCGATCTCTAAATCTGAGTTGTATACTCTTAACACCAATAACACAAATGTGAATAATACTATTGAAAAACTGGTTGCAGAGAATCTGATCAAACGATCAAGTGATGAAAAGAATCTTGTACCTAATTTTAAGAAAGCTTATGAGATATTAAACGGATACAACATCAGAGGAATCGGTAATACGGTAGATATAATATTCAATGGGAACGTAGTCGGAGGGCGCTCACTCCCTCAAGCAATTGAGGAGCTTCACGAGAATGCGATATATTTCCTGTCGGGTAAGCGCTATCAAGTAAAGAAGTTGCATTATAAAGTTAATGATGCAAGTCAACCATATTACGCAGAGCTTGTTTCCATTCCAAGTGATTATCCATATTATACAAGAGCGATGGTCGGTGAATGGCCAAATGTGATTCAAATTTATGAACAAAAAAAGGTGTTTGGAGTGGATGTAAAATACTGTTCTTTGAAAATTCGGAAAAAAGTCATCGGATATACTAACATTGAAATCGGACAGGAGGTGACACAAGGAACCAAGATCATGTTTTCAGAACCTATAGAATTTGAATTTATTACTAAAGGATTTGTATTCAGAGCGCCTAAACCTCTAGGCACTCTCAAAGACGCAAATGATGAAGATTATCTGGAAATGAGTGGATATCATGCATCAGAACATGTACTGATAGAAGGAAGCAGTATGATAACAGGTGGAGCTTCCCAAGACATGGGGGGTGTATCTCTTGGTTCTTCGGGTGTGATATTCATTCATGACGGTAGTATAGGTGGAAATGGCGCAAGCAAGGTTCTATATGATAGGTTTGAAGCTGCGATAAAAAGAGCCTTAAGAATACTGATGGAATGTCCTTGTAAAAGCGAAAGTGGCTGTCCTAGATGTACATACTCTTACAAATGTGGAAACAATAATGAATATTTGCATAAGAACGCAGCTATAGATATTTTAGATAGAGCTGTTTCAGGGGAAGAAACAGAAATCAATCTAGATATTCAAGCTGATCGCTCTCTTGTATAGCATCGCGACACAATCAGTAAAATAATTGTTCGATACACACCAACCTCAGACAATTACAATAAGCTCTATTTTGTGCAACAAAAAGAATTACTATTCAACCTATAAATCCTTAAATACTTCAAAGTCGTTTTCTATTAAATGAATAATTTACGTATATCTACGTTAATGTCAAGCATAATTGCATTAGCGCTAGTAGCGACTCCGATTTCCATCTACGCACAACAACAAACGAATTATCTGGCTACCCTAACTGGTAAAGATATGTCACCTCCAGTAAATACTCATGCAACAGGTGTAGCTAGATTTCATATGAATCCCGACGGAAGCCTATGTTATTCTGTTGATGTTAGCAACATAAGTGGAGTTCTGGGTGCACATATTGGGACTAAGAATGGAACTGAACTAGCAGATTTGACTAATCCTTATGCCACTATGCAGTTTTATCCAACAGGCACAATAGGGGCCTATCCGACTGCAGGTGTTAATGGAACATTGACAAGTGGTGATATTAAAGCAGGTATAAGAGGACCACCAGGACAAGGAGGAGTGATTTCACCGTTGGGCCTAGTTGGGCCGTTGATCGGAAAGAATGTCACGGATTTAGATAACATTCTAAAGACTAAGAGTGGATATGTTACTGTCAGAACTCTCGACCATCAGCGCGGAGAAATTCAAGGACAAATACTTCCGACAAGTTCCACTGTAAGCTGCCTTACTACTATGAGATTTGCTCCTCCTACCACTATGCCTTCACCTAATAGTACGCGCTATTAACGGCACAACGACTGCGAGCTTTGATCAGGGATTCAGAAGTTGCCGTATATCGCCCTGTCAAAAGCTAAAATACGGCTGTTCGTGAAATCCATGGCTCTACGTAAACGATATCCCTCTGGTATGCGACAAATTTGCTCAAACCCATATCAAAATTCCGGACTAGACTGTAGGCCTGGTAGTCGAAGCCGAACATTAAGTGAGTTTTGACTGCGGCCACAATCTGTCAATTATGAAGCTGGACCCATTGTCGCGCCCTAATCAGGGAACCATTCCGGGCAGTGCACTAAGCGAAGCATTCCCTAAAGTTAAATGGAAGCTGCCTTGCCAATTCGTGCAACAGTATTCGCGTGTATGATATGGTACATGAACCAAATCCAATATTTTTGGATGGGTGTGGTGTTTTGTGTACTTCCTGCGTTAGGATTGTCGTTGCTGCCATTGCTAACATTGCAAAAGCGATGAATGATGTTAATCAAGGTGGGGCTTCTTTCCTTACTCCTTATAGCACAATCGGAAATTTTCCAACTGCAGGTGTTAATGGAACGTTGGCAAGTGGCGACATTAAATCAGGTATAAGCGCTAGACCAGTACTTTCACCAATAGGTCTAATTGGGCCGCTGATTGGAAAACCTGTCACAGATTTAGATAATATTTTAAAGAGTAAGAATGCATACGCTACTGTCAGAACTGTCGACCATCAACGCGGAGAAATTCAAGGACAAATACTTCCGACAAGTTCCACTGTAAGCTGCCTTACTACTATGAAATTTGCTCCTCCTACCACTATGCCTTCATCTAATAATACACGCTATTATTAACCCACCCGAACAAACCAGCAACTTTGTAATATGCTTCTGGGCATATTCTAAGCTGTTTGTTTTAGCACTTGTCCACCATGTCATAACACGGAAACTGGAGCTTAGTTCGTGAAGTTGTCATAAAGAGGCCGAACAGACATGGTGGCGATCCTACTATTCATTATAGGATGAACACAAAAATCTCATGGGATTGAACTTGGCTGGGCTACATGCCTCTACTAGCATCTCAGAGCATTTACCAACATTCATAATCATAACAGGTCTTTTTCATTCGGCTTGAAATATAATGGATGTAATCATGTGCATGTGAAACATGATATATTTCGATTTATAGGAGGCTATTGTTATATTTCGGTTTCCCAATATACAATGTGTGTTACACAACTATATGGGATATGTATGTGAGAACGAAAATGAAGATGTATTACGATTATTGGCATTTGACAATACGATTGTGAACCTGATATTAGAGATAGGTACTAGCGCATCTTCCTTTGCGAAGCTAAAGGATAAAGGTTTCGATACTAAAGAGATCCAGGAATTATTAGGAATAGGTGTAATAAATATTGAAAATGACTATTGGCTAAAAAATTGTGTGTGGAAAGGAGATTGCACATTTCTCTATCTTACTGCACCTATTAGGCTATCAGAGAAAGGCTTGGGAGTATTTAACAGAATATCTCATAGATGCTACTGCATTATGAATTATCAATGACATAAAACAGGGTTTATCATCAGTCCTGCTATGCTATACCTTTGTGATTGACGGACCGTTCAGATTACGCGGTTTGAAATCAGCCTTGTTTTTCGCTTAAATCAAATTCTTCTTTCTCAGTTCTTTTGCCCTCGTCCTGACGGTTACTTCTGTTACTCCAGCTGCTTCTGCTATATCTGATTGAGTGACGGTATCTCTGTTTTTAATACTTGATAAGTAGAGTACAGATGCTGCGAGTCCCATGGGGTCCTTTCCCGCCGATATTCCTTCTCTCATGACACTGCTCATAATTTCTGCTGCTTTCCTTTTTGTCTTATCACTCAGCTTAACTTTGTTTGCAACCTTAGCTATACATTTCATAGGATCAGTTGGCGGAATTTTAAGGTCAAGCCTAGTGTGAAGCACTCTAAAATCTTTCGAAAGCTCTTTACGCTTTATATTGCAAGCTGTCGCTATATCATCCAACGTCCTGTGAGCTCCCATTTCTCTGCATGCAATATATATAGCCGCCCCTAAGACTCCGGAAACAGTTCTGCCCCGAGTAAGTTTCCTTGACTGTGCCTTCCTGTAGATGTACGCTGTTTTCTCTATTATGCCATCTGACAATCCGAGTTTATCTTTTAATACGTCCAACTGGAAAAAAGCCTGATTCAGACTTCTGTCTCTAGGGGTATGCAACTGAGATCTGAAATCCCAAGTAGCTAGTCTATTCATCCTCACGCGCATAGCCGGATCAAGCCTATTACCGCTGGCATCCTTGTCGGTTCTTCCGATGATTGTTGAAAGCCCCATGTCATGACGAGCTAGAGATTGTGGAAGTCCAATTCTAGTACTCCCTTCACTTTCATGTCTGGCAAACGTACGCCACTCCTGTCCTATATCAATTAACTTGTCAGAAATAACTTGACCGCAATTGTTACAAATGATCTCACCAGACTCTGTGTCCGTGATTATCTTTTCGTTTCCGCAACTAGCACATTTTGTTGTGTTAGAAGAAACTGCTGCACGTGTATTTGAAGACTTGTCATACAATTCAATAACTATACTAACACCACCATACCTAATATAACACGGTAATTACATATAAAGCTTATAGTAAGTTAGAAATTACTGAGTACACCTAATAACCTAATTGTGAATCCATGATTACATTGAATTGAAATATTTGAAACCCGATATTTGAAACAGAATTTGAATCGGTATGCATAATTATTGCATCTTTCCAAATTTAAATTCTGAGGGTTACGATAAATCCTGGTCGAGTAGTGAAGAAATACTCAACAAGAGAAGACAAATTGCATTTTTTTCTAACCCGCACGGCGCCTTAATCCTAATCCATTGCCATGCCAACGAACTGCGATCATTTTTCGTTACTGGATGTTACATCTATAGGACGACGAAAATGCTCACAACAGCAGGTTTGTCAGCGAGCGTATCGAGGATAATATACGATTGATTCTATTCACAAGCGGGGGTTATTACTCCAGTATTACAGAATAGATGAGGAGAGTCCACTTGCGCTATCATTTGCTTCACTTGATTCCCCGCTTTGTCCACCTTCCATTGCTAATGTTTGTTGTGAGCGTTAGGATCGTTAAATCACACATCACCATCATCGTTTAGTTCGGACCATCTAGGTACATACAAACGTACGGCATTACTATCGATCGGACGGCTAAGAATAACCCACTCTTGCAATTGTCTCATGTTAGTAGTAGCCAATCATGAAGGCTATGGAATAAGTCTCCATTGTGGATCCCTCTTATACTATATTGTGCGATATATACTGTTCACGTATGCTCTTTTTATGCATATTTCGTCACGTGAACATGCATGGCGCGCGCCTATCATCCAGATATAGTTCCCTAAAAGGGCTAAATCGTTACGTACGTAGAGGAATTTCAGCTTGGGCCACACTATGTAGGTTGATCATGTTATTTATAGTGTCTGATAAAAGATAAAAGATAGTAATTACCACTATTATTAACTCGTTAATTGGCTCTAAAACGGAGGACTAGTCATGAGAACAGTGGAAAATCTCACGTAGAGCGAATCAGTATGTCACTTTCTCCCAAACTCCTCGCTGAGTTTGATAAGTCAATGGTAAAAGCAGGATTTACAGACAGATCAAAAGCAATACAGACAGCTTTGCACTCGTTTGTAGATGAACACAATTGGATGAATGATCTTCCAAAGTCCGGAGCAGGTGCTATAATAATGTTATATGACAATCACATATATAACCAGGACACAAAATCAACTAGGACACAGCATAAGTATAACGACATAATAAGCGCCGCTACACATTTACACTTGAATGACAATAATTGCCTGGAAAGCATTATGGTAAAAGGAGATGTTAGGAGGATGAAAGAACTTGCAAACGAGCTTTCAAAAAATCGAGGAATCAAGAGTCTAAGGTTTCATTTCGTGAACGTTATGTAGCTTAGCTGGAAAGTGAAGCGATTTAGCAACCAATATCTTGATCTAAATTAAACCGTAATGAATATGTTAAAGCGAAAAGCCGCGGACAACTTTAGTAGGATTTATCAAGTATGCGAACAACATACCCAAAGTACTCGGAATAGATAACTTGAAACACTCGGACTTCACGCAATATGCTCAAATAAGCTTAAATCCATAGATAATACTACTTCATGAATCACCAATACTCTTTGTAAAGGTTGGAATGATTAGTCGGAGATGTCACGAGTTTCTATACCAAAAAAATTAGAGTTGGGTGTTCTATCGGGTTATGCGCAGCCCCAACGGTTCCAGGCGAACCAGTTATGGAAGCCAAATCCCTCTATGTAAGGGGAAGGCCATTGCTTGGTGCGATGCTACTAGTGGACCTGATGCAAACAGTACTACTGCCACTACGATAGCTATAGCACTGAGAGTTATTGTTGTCTTTGAATTCATCGTATCTATATGTACGCTTTTCGACTATAAGTACAATGTCATATATTCGACGAATGTACTACAAATACCAATATACATTATATCGATATTTATTAGTGTGCTGGACATAGCAATAATTTCGTCCTTATATAAGAACACAAAAGGGTGCGAGTGTATCTAATGCGTTTAGCACCCAGAGTTGTGCGATGTCTGTCAACGCAGGGGATTTACATAGATTAAATAACCCAATATTCAAAATATCTAGGGGGATTGTTACTAGCAGATTTTACTGCACAAGCGGTTCTCTGTTTTGACTTTCGTTTCAACACTTACAGATTGAATCGATCCTTTCTCTAGAAATGGATTTTGCAATGCATCTCTAAAGCCAAGGCATCACTTTTGATAAACGCGAAAGACGGACGGTCAGCTGCAACACCAGGGTGTCCATAGATGCCCCCATTGCCGAAAGTAGCGAGACCAAGATTGACTTAATTAGGTCCGATTGTATATTATTCTGGTGGTGGAGCATGTCTAATAAGGGTAAAATAGAAACGATTAATCCCACAACGGGAGGGGTT
Organism: Nitrososphaeraceae archaeon; assembly: GCA_030038695.1. GTDB lineage: Archaea > Thermoproteota > Nitrososphaeria > Nitrososphaerales > Nitrososphaeraceae > Nitrosopolaris. Next base: position 9,161 of record JASHSN010000105.1, on the reverse strand, counting down.
ATTTCATCATACGAAAGCATGTCTTTAGACAAGATTGAACTTATCACGAAAAATGCGCAAAATGCTTTCGAAAAATGGAAGAAGAAAGAAATTCTGGAGCGCTGTGATTACATTCGAGACTTATCAAAAATACTCAGCAAGAATAAAGACAGATACGCCAGAATCGTTACAGAAGAAATGGGAAAACCCATAACTCAATCAATCGCAGAGATAGATAAATGTGCTTTGGTCTGTGAGTATTATTCTGAAAATGCTGAAGCATTTTTGCGTGATGAGATAGTTCCAACTGAATTTCGAAAGAGCTTCATTTCATTCGAACCTTTAGGAGTGGTAGCAGGTATTATGCCATGGAATTTCCCTTTCTGGCAAGTTATGCGGTATGCTGTCCCAACATTAATTGCGGGCAACGTAGCCGTACTTAAACACTCGAGTGTATGTATAGGCTCTGCGTTGCAAATTGAAGGAGCTTTTGGAGAAAGCGGATTTCCAGAGAACGTATTTCAGTGTGTTATAGGTGACTACAAGGCTGGAGAAGCACTAGTATTATCACATAAGGTTGATGCAGTTTCAGTAACAGGCAGTGTTAACACTGGTAAAAGGGTAGCGGAGCTTGCAGCCAGAGGATTGAAAAAGTGTGTGTTGGAATTAGGAGGGAGCGACCCTTTCGTGGTGCTTGAAGATGCTGACCTAAATCAAACAGCACATCTGGCGGCGCAATCCAGATTGCTTAACACGGGTCAGAGCTGTATTGCGGCAAAGAGATTCATTGTTGTAAAAGAAGTAGCGGATAAATTTTCAAAACTATTTACCGAAAATGTAGAAGCAGAAGTGGTTGGAGACCCTATGAATCCTAAAACTACAGTGGGACCGTTAGTTAGAGAAAGCCAAAGACAAACTCTAATGAATCAGGTACAAGATGCTACATCGAAAGGTGGTAAAATATTGACAGGTGGCAAGTTAGTGGCGGGTGATGGCTACTTTTATGAACCAACTATAGTATCTAACACAAATCATAAAATGGTGATTTTGAATGAAGAGGTATTTGGACCAGCAGCACCTATTATTGTAGTGGATAGCGAGATAGATGCTATTTGGGAAGCAAACAATTCAGAGTTTGGATTAGGCGCTAGCATATGGACGAGCAAGTTTGACAGAGGCGTAAGACTTGCACGAGAAATCCGAAGTGGGGTGGTCCGAGTAAATGAAATGGTAAGATCCGATCCTAGATTGCCTTTTGGTGGAATAAAATCTTCTGGACTAGGTAGGGAGCTGTCACAATTCGGTACACGAGAATTTGTAAACGTAAAATCAATAGTAGTGAAGGATATATCCCACAAGCTCCTCGTAGAATAAGAATTGAATATAGAACAAAAAGGGGGAATAGAATTTGAGACACTTGGTAAACGTCTTTATGAAATATATGTCAAAACTATAGCACAGGCACAAAGAGCACCAAGTGAAATTAGGTTTAATACAAAAGGGAGCGAAAACAAGTGTAGTCGTGATAACCTGTTGTGCTATTTAGATTCAAGCGTGGGAAGGGAGCTCCTTGGTATGTCACGTACTGGCCGCCTTTATCTTCAGGATTTATCATAACAGCGGTTATCTGTGCTCTAGAGGAAAGTAGTGGTCGTCACCCTGGGTGTCTTCAAATATACCATTTTGTCTTGTAAATTCCCTGAATAATTGATGCTTCTTTATTTGGTGCCTTTCTTCAGTACTTAGTAATCCCGCTAAAGTTTTTACCGCTTCAACTATATGTGTGCCGTTGTTTAACATCACACATTCTGCTCGCTGTCCCATAACTGCATCTGTTATTTCAGGACGAGTCCAAAGGCCGCTTTCAGTTAAGCTTTCTAATATTTGTGTGGCCAGGATGACGGGAATATGAGTTGCTTCACATAAACAAAGTATGTCTTCTTGAACAAATGCCAAATTACCGAATCCTATTTCAACAGCCAAATCTCCCCGTGCTATTGATATCGCAAATTTTGGCAATTCCAGTCCAGCAATAAGTATTTTAGCTAAATTATGAATTGCTTCAGCAGTTTCAATCTTTGCAACTATACTGAAATCCGCATGATTTAGCTTTGATAGTTCCTTATGTAGATTATAGATATCCTCTGGTCTATTGACAAAGCTTATTCCCACTAAATCTGCGTTTTTGACAACAAATTCCAAATTCATTATATCTTCTGGCGTTAACGCCGGTATTCTTATGTTCGAATCCGGGAAGTTGATACCCTTGTTGGATTTGATCTCAGCTGTCATGCCTTTAGGTGAAATAATCTCTAGCTCAAGATATTCTTCATGTGAAGAACGTACAATAGCTTCAATCTTCCCATCGTCTATGAATACTCTATGACCAATCGCGACTTGGCAAAGAACATCTGAATGCGTACAACTAATGCCTGCAGGTTTGCCATCCGATCCACTATGACCTAATTTCGTATTATCTTTATAAAGCCGCAGTATATTTCCAGCCTGTACCTTTATCTCAATCGGTTGTGGTTTGATAGATCCTACTGTGAATGAGCACTTGCTACTGTCATTATCAACATCATTTATTTGACACACTAACTCCATACCTTCTTTTATGTAAGCAGTTTGTTCCAGTCCTATTCGTACTCTAGTGGAACCTATTCGCTCCAGCACTGTAATAGTACATATGCGTTCATCCCGTGCGTCACGGAAGTTTATCTTTTGACCTATACTCAAACTTCCTAATCCTCCGTAAAGGATTTTGGATATTGCTATAACAAAGCTTGATTTGCTCCCTCCTTGGTTCACTAGCTCAGTTTGGATTGCTTCACTATCCAAGAATCCCTCGACAAGACGCAATGGGCTACCATGTATATCTATTGGGACAGAAATCTTCAGCGGACGAACTTTAAGTTCCATAGGCCCTGTACGGATCTTTGGACCTCCTAAGTCCATTAAAATCATGCATTTACGTCCAATTGTTTTTCCATGTCGAACCAATCGTTCTTCTGCGGTGCGTATAGATTCGATTAGTAGCTTCCATTCCCTTTTTGAATTATGGGCACAATTAATACGAGCTATGTCCAAACCGTTTTCAAGTAGTTGCTCAATCAATTCGTATTGGAAGATATCAGAAGAATCAAGTGTTACCATAATATGGGTCCTTCTTCCTTTTCTTGGAGACCCAAATAATAGTTCAGAACACTTTGCCAGCAAAAAACTACTACTTTGAGAATTAATCCTGCATAAACTAGTTTTAACTGGCGCAATTCTAAAATATTTGAGAACCTGTTCAACGCTAACTAGTACGTGACCTTCAAGCATTGCTAAGGAAGACAAGCCTTGTTCGGCTAATCTTAGCTGTAAATCTGACAAGTCATATTCCCTTAATGCTAAATAACACAATAGGTTATCAAGGCTACATTTATTTTGGTTTTCATGTATGTTAAGACGAAACTTACTCTGTGCTTTTTGTGCATGATCTATAATTGAAATATATATGTCATTAAGCTGTTTACCAAGTATTTCAAATTCTTGATCTTTTTGATCTACATTCAATTATTATCATTTCTATAGATAATTTACTCCTTATGTCTTTTAATATCATTCGGTTTATGTCTATTCTATCTTTTAATACTAGTTTATATTCGCTGGACGCTCTGGAATGCTTGCTGTTGAAGCACTATCTATCCGTGTATTAATGACCACGATAGACTAAGGAAATGGTTGGAGGTATAGGCAGTAAATAATAAACAACACACACTAACTTACCTCTCTATAGTTATTAGAGGCACTGTAGTGAGCTGCTAGCTATCTTACATCATAGCAGCTCACTCCCACCCGCTGCTGCCGCTGTAGTGGCAGTTGCGCTAGTTCTTTGATGGATCTCCTCCCCATCTCCAGGGATCTGCCAATACGTTATGCTGTGTAAGGCCAACTACACCATTATTGTTGACGCCGCTATGGCGATTGCCAGGATCGCCAAGATTAAACTCCCTTTTGTGGTCATTGTTGGTGTATAAGGATTGCCAACAAGTATTACTAGTAGTAGTAGGGGCGTATACATATATTTGCATTGTTGACTTGTCTGTACGAACTAATAACGCACTTCAAATAGTTGCAGTCAAAACCTTAACAATATTATTACGTACCGAAGAATGACATCAAATAAAGAAGCATCATTTACTTAGTGAATTTGCGATTCATCATAATTTGTTTAACAATACAGTCGACAGTTGAAATGAAACTACGTGTCATCTGTTATCCGTAATCCTATAAATACAACTGCAATATTTTTGCATCAGAAAAAAAACTTCCTCTGTGTCAATGATGAAGACTACCAAAGATTGACCTAAAATATCCGAAATACATTTGGCATTTGCGATAATTGGAAGCGACGATTTTAACTAGTTATAGAGGATGATTTATTTAAAGAGACCTTTTTTCATGTGCGAACCACATTTAATGCATGTCTTGCCGTTGACTTTACTACCGCATCTTAAACATAGATAATTTAGTTTCGTGTCATTGCTGCTATGACTACCATAATATCCTTCTTGGTTATCATTAAACCCAAACTCCCTCCATTTTTTTCTTTGGATGTATAAGATTACTAGTATAAACATGAACATATTTGTTATAAATCCTATCACAAAACCAAGAAAATAAGTTGCTAACATGCTTGCTGCTATAATAGGTACAACAACCAATAGCCAGCGTTGTAGCAGTCTGACGTTGAACATTACAATATACATAGCAATTGTAGAATAAAAAGAGACACCCAGTTTTCCCATTTGTTTGATAAAACAGTGGTGCGAGATGCTTCTACAAATGACGCATTGTGCCGAATTCAGTCGGCGCAATACGCGACGACGCAAAAACCGAGACGTAATATCTGAATTGCGCTTCCGAGACAGCAACGAACTAGCTAAAAATACAATTTTAAATCAATTACTAGATCTCGATATCTCGAATGTCTCAAGAAACCTACCCTGTGCCTATAGGTGTTAGTCTAGATTTAATCCTGCTCTAATGATATGTGATAATTGAATATAAACATATAATCAACTATCTTCTCGCCTACATGGCACTGATATTTACATATATCTCCATCCAATTGCGCTTCTGAAGAGGAGATCAGTCACTATGGTTACATGTGGGGCTAACTAGTTAAGGATCTCATAGACCATGTTCTACGACCGAAAATAAGCTACGCTAATACCCAAGTATTTGGGCATGTCATATCCTCTCTCTCTGAGTCAATATGATGATTAATGAGGTCAGTAGAATGACTAAGATGACGAGTATGCTTAAGGCGCCTGTATTTCCCTTATGCTAAAATCCTTGATGTCTACGTCAGTTGCTTCATCCCATCTAAATATTGCTAAGGGGCCACCCCATGTTATTATTTGATCAGAATTCCCTCCACATTCTTGACCTGCATTTCCCCACCCTCCAGAATCAATAAATTGATATACTTTATGCCATCTATTGTCACTATATGGGTCTAACCAGATTTCCAATTTTACAACAGTTTTGCCATCAAGCTGTACATCATTATACATTATTGCCTTAAATCCTATGAATTTACCTATACTGATAGCTGATGAAGGATGGTAGCCGGTAGTTACAATATGGTCATGCCACTGTTCTTTTTCCCATCTAACATCACCAGTACCCCAGAGTATATGGGCATTATATGATGTACCATAACAAACGTCAGGAGCATTATCGCCAAAGTGTCTTGCGCCTCTTGCCTCCCATGTCCATCCACCATTATTTGTTGCAAAACTTGATCCTGTATTTGATATTAATTTTACATATCCGGTCATCTCGACATTCTTCCAATCGTTGGGTGATTGCATATAACCTCGCCTCTCTAACTCTTGTTGATCTACGATTATTTTATTAGCATCATAGCCTGAAGATGTAAGTATGCTATATCTAACTTCATCTTGACAACACGTTCCACTGTATTGAATTGGGATAACTAGTTGTTGTTGGTTATTGTTATTGGTATTATCAAACGCTACTTTCCATGATCCATCCGCATTTAGAGTCATCTTTGGAGTATTGACGGTTCTTGGATCGCTGTTTGGATCAAGCATATTCATAAACCATTCTTCTCCACCATTCTTCGTGGGATAGATCTCCTTTATTCCAAACTTATCAAATCCAGCAACAATTACAGGTCTATGAATTAAAATATTATTTACGATGTAAAATAGCATGATAATTGTAATAACTAGTGCGCTCCCAATTAGTAATAAATGTCTGTTCACATTCCATCCATTATCCCTTGTTGCGAACATAGTACGCTTCTCAATGGTCGAGATTCAGATCGAATCGTTATTCACCTAGGCCCGCTATTCAGGGTAAAGTCCTTAGATATTTGTTGGTTGTCTTACCAGTGTTCAGTTTGTTTGCAAACATCATGTGCTAAAGAAGGCTCTCGGGAATCTACAGTAAGTACGACGATAACTTGATGGATCATGTGATTATTTACAATCCTAAAAAATTTCATTTTATTTTTCGATACTCTCCCTGGAAGCTGGAAAGAAAGAAGAAACCAATTAGCGATACTACAGGGTGGTAGGTACTAGAAAGTTACATCATCGTAGATACAATAGAAGCAGGAGTCTAATTAAAGATGCGTATCACGATGATTAAATTACGTACGTATGAATAGCGGAACAAAATAGTGGTTTTATAGACTTCAACTGGCTAGGTGTCTTTTGGGAGAAGGATTAGTGACTAGTGAAGGAGAATACCACAATATGCAAACGAACATTGTTGATGCCAGCAGCCTTAGGGTAAGAGTCCCGTCATTGTCAGGTTAACATGTGCCGATTTGTTATGATATGAAGACTGAACCATATTTTAGCATATTGGAGCTAGGAATACCGCTTCCTAATAATAATAATAATAGTTCGAGCGATAAATGAGTCGAGTATATATAAAGCAACTGGAATGAGCTTTTAGAATATGTCACTGACGTTATAATTTTAAGTTCAGTGATAATTGATAAATCGAGATTTAGAAAACTTATTTTTGGATTAGTAATTTGCGATTATCGTCGATTAATGTCATGTGCCAGTATCAATTGCTTTGGAATTTTTGAAAGATTGATGAGCATTTTTGTACAGGTCTTTTTTAATTTACTCGTAGACTAAAACACATCCTTGGAACGCTTCTCCTGATTTGGAAGAAATCCTAGCAATCACGATGTAAACATTCATAAATTGTAATTATAGAAATGTTGTAGTTCGTGCAAAAAAATTCTCAGCGGCTGGAGACAAAACGGGCTTTTGGCCTACTTTTTATAGGTGTCTCGGTAGCGGTAGTAATGGGCACACTTCTTAGTGAAGTTGTCGTCAAATATCCGTATCCTGCATACGAATATGTAATAATATGGTTGGTAAGCTTTGGCGCGACATTTGGATTGATTTTTCGAAAATCCCGTAGAGTATTTTCTTCAGTACGTGCAAGAATGAAAAATAGTCTCAAATGGCCTATTGGTGCAAAGATCGTAAACGGATTCTGTTGGGCTGCTCCATTCGCTTTGATAGGTGTCTTTCCATCCATGTACCAGTACCTAATTCTTGTTGGTATAGGCCTAGGAAATCTTTCTACATATCTCCTTATGAAAAGATACGGCAATATTGATAACCGTGAACAGATGATAGTAGGTCTCCTTGCTCTTGCCTCCATTCCTATCTCAATAGGTATTGGTATAACGGTATTTGCTTTGAAACATGATCTTGCTGTCCTCTTATCTAGGATGTTAATAGCTATTGCGTATGCAGCTGGTGGAATTTACGCTCTTGCAGTGAAAAGGTTGACTCCTAGTAGTAGTTGTAGTAGTAGTGCCTGAAATTTATAAAGAGGAAATTTAGATACGTAATAATCCGATGTCTCCTTCATATCTCACCGGTAATCTTTCGATAAGCTGGTGATGACCATGGCCATGGAAAGTGGGTTTAGTCATCATACATACACGCATCGATGAGCAATTAACATCGGGTCACTTCTATCGCATATTGATGGCCACGAGGATATCCAACAGGGGAATAGGCCTAAAATTACACAGGTATTGAAAAGAGTTTAATAAGTGCGGTGAAAATATGAAATGGGATGCCGACAGCATACGTCTTAATTAACTGTGATCTTGGCTCTGAGGAGGAAATCATAAAGGAGTTAAAAAAATTGAACGAGGTTATCGAGGTCAGTGGAGTGTACGGGGTTTACGATATTATATTAAAGATCAAATCTGAAACCATGGATAGATTGAGAGAAACCATTACTTGGCATGTACGAAGAATTGATAAAGTGAGGTCGACTCTCACCATGATAGTCATCGAGGGTCAGGGAGAGAAGGGCAAAAGACAGCAACTCGATCTCTGACACGATAATACAGGTACTAATTGGAAAGACACACAGCAACATAATCTGCACAAGATCCGTAGCTTGGAGGTTCGTACAGTAATTATCCCACGCTCTGCGCAAACACGATTTGACTTCCTTAGGTTGAAGATATTCAGCCATCATAATTCATTATATATTCAGCCTCTACTCACATTATATACGAACGTGGAAGGTGTCTATAACGATATACTCAGCATCGAAGGTTTGAATGCACTAGTATTTAACGACCCTTATGCGAAATTATGTTTCACCTCTATGCTTGCGTCACGCTGTTGCCTTGGCAGAATACATCAGGAGTCCTGTCGCATCTTTCAAAAAAAAGTAACTTATATAGACCTGGATACAACGTTCAGCGCATATGTCAGGGCAAGATTAATTCTAAAGCATTCGACTATAACAACGACCGAAACACGCAATCCGCTAGAGGATGTTCACAAGAGCATCAAGATTTATCTTCCCACTGAGGGAAACTTTGAATCAATTTTAAATGAAGTCATAGATTCAATGTCTGAATCTTGTCTTGTTATTTTTGACTCTGTAAACTCTTTTTACAATTTATATTATAAAAAAATTAACATTGAGTCTGGATTTGGCCTCAGTAACGTGAATCATCTACTGTCAATATTCCTCATGTTACTCGTAAAGCAAGGTGTAACTTTACAGATCCCTATCCTTGCCACGAGCATGATTCGCTACAAAAAAAGTTATGACTGGATTCAGTCACCTTCCAGCAACCGACTTTTAAGATTGAAAAG
>JASHSN010000104.1 GCA_030038695.1 Nitrososphaeraceae archaeon | reverse complement strand
TAGTCTATGTGCAAGTTTTGTAGGGCGAGAAGTTTTACGGCCACACGACTAATTTCAACCAATATCGTAATTTTCATGAGGTCAGTACAAGACCAATCCTGAATGTATTCCTCTCATAACAAAACTAGTACACCAATTTGGAAGTGTCGGCCAATTAAGGTACAAACGGGTCCTTATACGATATGATCAGCTTAGCGATTTCTGGTCTCATTAAGTGTACTGCTGGAATTTCACCAGAACTAACCATTCTTCTCATTTTTGTACCGCTTAACTCCTCCCTGAATTCTGACCCGTGTGGACAGTTTCTCTCGTTTGCATAGCTCAGACATTTATTGCAATAGTAAAACGAGGGAAAGAATACTGGTTCGATTCCTATGTCAGGGTAATCGCTGAAGATATCATGCGCTGCAAAAGTATCATAATAGTTTCTAACCCCCGCATGGTCTCTTCCAACGATAAAGTGGGAACATCCAAAATTTTTCCTCATTATAGCATGATGGATTGCCTCTTTAGGCCCAGCGTATCTCATTTCGGTATGTAGTGTTCCAAAAATCGTCCTATTTTTGGGATAATAATTCTCTATAAGGGCCTCATAACTCCCCAAAATGACATCATCTTTGAAATCCCCAGACTTTTTTTTGCCAATCAACGGATTCACGAACAATCCATCATAGATGTTCATGGCAGTCTTTTGCAACGTTTCATGCGCAACATGGGGAACATTTCTTGTTTGGAATCCAACCACAGTTTTCCATCCCCTTTTATGAATCTCTGTTCTAATATCCGAGGGACTCATCCTAAACTTCCTAAGTGGCGACTGAGGGATTCTTTTAAAGACTTCAATTTTCCCTCCGATAAGCCGATTTTTTAATCCGATAATCTTCATAACGCCTGGATGGCTTAGATCATTTGTTTGATAGATTGCCCTTGCAACAGAGGTTTTATCATAAGAATAAGTTTCCTCGATCTCTATAACTCCAAAGTGCTCATTACCAGTTCTTAATACAACTTCGCCAGCATCATTCATATTTTTCGCTGTTTCGTCATCGACATCCATTATTATGGGGATGGTCCAAGCCAATCCATTTGTCAACCGACCAGATTTTACAATACTTTGAAAGTCGTCTTGTACGGGAAAACCATCAAGAGGGCTAAAAATACCATCGGCAATATTCTCAATGTCATTTCTAAGATCATAATTGACTTCTATCGAATACATTCCATCAATATTCTTCGCGGTTGAATCAAATCTGTTTATTATCTTACCTCCATGTGGGCGAGGTATATTACTAACACCAGTCAAAGTTATTCCCTATTTCTTGTTGGATTGTCTAATAGGATCCAAATGGAGTCCACATTCTTTAGCCGTACCTTTTTCCCACCACCACCTTCCAGACCTGGGATCCTCGTTAGGTTCTATTGCTCTTGTACATGGCTCGCAACCGATGCTCACATAGCCAATATCATGCAACCTGTTGTAAGGCACGTTATTTTCACGAATATAACCCCAAACCATTTCGTTCGTCCAATCTGCCAGAGGATTGATCTTGACTATGTTGCCATGGGCAGCATCAATTTCTAGTTTCTTAATGTGAGCTCTTGTAATGAATTGTTCTCTTCTTAAACCTGTAATCCAGCCATCTAGTTTATTTAATGCCCTTTTAAGAGAATGAACTTTTCGGATTTCACAGCAAAGTTTTCTATTCTCAACACTTTCATACATTAGATTCATGCCTTTCGCTTGAACCATCTCCTCGATCTCCTTATGCTCCGGAAAAAAAACTTCGATACGAATATCGTATTTTTTGGAAATCGTGTCCATTAAATCATAGGTTTCCTGATTTAGCCGCCCCGTATCTAACGTAAAAATTCTAGTTTTCTTTTTGTCAATTTTTATCATAATGTTGATGAGAACAATATCTTCTGGACCGAAGCTTGATGCTAGGGCGATTCTTAATCCATAGGTGTCCATAGCCCATCGTAACACTTCCTCAGCAGATTTGTTCTCCATCTGCAGTGCAATCTGCTTTAACTGATGAACAGTCGGTTTTAACTCCATGGCTTCCCCTTAACTTCACAGATAGTGTAAGTATGGTACATTTATAATTATTTGTGCTCCGCTACTAGACACCAATTCATATAGGTACGTGGGTATTCGACGAGAGATTCTAAATTCTATCATATTTTATTATCTCAGTGATATTTTTGAAAATTTATTGGAATTACACTTAAAAGTCTCCTTTATTAGTAAGTATAACTCTATATGATCGCATAATAAACAGGATTTAGTGATTATTTGAGGGGTCTATTATGAGCGAAGACTTTTGGAGGATTGTGGGAGAATATCAACATCTTGGTTTTGATCCCCTACGCTGGGTACCAAGCTGCTCTAATGAAGTGGATAACCATACACTAGAGGATTCGTTAAACGAAGTAAAGAGAACTAATATAAAGTTGACGCCTAGCTGGTTTGATTCGTTTTATTATATGGATGGAAAGATGCCTGAACTTACACGAAGAGTATATAATTTTGAGAATCCTGTAGTTGAAAAAGAGGTTGAAATCAAACGAGCTCTTTCAATCTTTCGCATTTATACCGAATTAGGTTATAATTCAGCATTACTCTCAAGAGCAATTCAGAAGTTCTTTAAAAGTTTTCGTTCAAGAGTGTTCATAAAAAAAAATACGATGGCTATGACTTCCCATCCTGAGGCCCAATTTGCACTCCTTGATTATATAGAGTTACATAGGGGCGATAAAGTAGGCTATACGTGTGCTAATAACTCTGTTACACAAATAACTGACCCTACTCTGAGGCCCGAATCTGAAATTCATAGCAACATTGCATTGACATCTGGATTGGAGTATCTGAATCTTTTAGGATGTACAACAGGATTCAAAGTTTACCCAGTATATGATGCTCCTACTGAACAAATGCTAGACGAGATCAGAACTAATCTTGATTCATTTACTTCGCGATATAATATAAGCATGGAAGACTACAGTTCCATAAAAATTGGCAATCTTTTTTATGGTACGACTGCAATGGCAAACACTGTAAAAGAATTACCTACTAGATACGATCAAGTGGAGGAAGGCATGCAAATTATTATTTCAAATAAAATGGGATCAATGCCAGCATTGAGTCTTTATATGTTAACACAAATGAATAATAATAATATAAACAAATTTGAGCAAAATGGCATTTCGTTGGATATCCTTTCAGCGGCAAAGGACGAAGCTATAAAAAGTCTAAGTGAACCACATTTTTCACTCGGAAGAATAATATCAAGATATTGTCCTGATTTTGGTACGAAGTATGACAAGAATACGCACATTACCGCTGTTCATCCCGTCGGTACAGACGGGTTCTTTGCGATACTAAGACTTGCGGAACTGACAAATTCTCACATTGTAATTAGCGAGCTTCCGATGAAGAACGAGGAACTTAGTAGGTTCGCAACAAGAGAACTGCTAATCGAAAATTCAACTGCTTCTTCCAATGGAAGTCATCTTATAGTTACAACCAAGGATGTGACAGGTTCGGTCGTAGATGATCTGAGAAGACACAACTTTGAACCAACGGTGATAGGATTTTTCTCCAAGAAAGAAAGACCTTCGGTGACGACTAGGCCGGATATTGATAAGTATATCGCTTCGAAATCAAAACTTTCCAAACTAATGTCTGTAGCACAAAAAGATGGTTGCCATTAAAACCTGACATACAAAGCAGATTCAAAATATTTAGCTTAGTTAAGGTCCTATCTTTGAAATTCTTACGCTGGTCTCCAGATGATGAATTCAGGTCACATTCCACAATCAGAGTCATATGAAGATACAAAATGGATGTTCGGATGGTATTATTCGCTTTCAATTGTATGCAAAAACCTACAGGTGAATAGCTTCTGACAAGTTTTACTGGTGTCATCATTTGTTTCGATCCAGGATACACACTTATGAAATAGCGCTGATTGATTCTTTTTTGATCGAGTTGCTTATTATATCTATACTGCGTTTTACGATGTTATTTTTAGCTAGATGCAATAAGATCCCCTCCGAATTTAGGTTAAGGTCTATTGAGCTAACCCTACTTCTATAAAATAGAACCTTCCTTCCATTGCTATCAATATTAATTTTTTCGATACACAGGAGATCAGCGTTGGATAGTTTCTGTACTTTTTTGTATATAGAACTTAGAGGGAGTTTATTTTCCTGACGTATCTGTGATACTGTCTTTGCAGAGCTGATTGTAGATATTATTATTCTGCAGGCAACCCTATCTGCTAGTTCACGTAGTATTGGAATATCGTTAAGATCGTCTGAAGAAATGACAGAGGTGGTCAAATCTAATTAGCCTTGCCTAACTAGGCTGACCTATTATTTAAACGATTCTTCCTGTTGTTCAATCGCACTGCTTGGGCTGAATGAGCAAGTTCATGCAAAATAACATAAACTATTTGCTCGTTGGATTTGTATCATTGTATGCACGCGTAAACCTTGCAAGTACACCATTTGGGGGAAGCAAATTGATGGTAGTACGAAGGATGATCGCTAAACCGGGGAGTACAAAAACTATATGACGCCCGTATGTGCTAATAGGTATGCATGAATATGGATATTCGATCTAATTATTCACATAGTCATAATTATTTACTAATGGAACGGCTACTCTTAAGATTGGTCAAGAAGTGGACAGCAGGTGATAAAATGGAAGATGCCCTGATGGCGGCTAAAGCCTCCAATATGAAAGGACAGAAAGCAATTATCAATTATCTTGGAGAAGACCATACTGAAGTAGAAAGGATAAGCGGAAATACGAAGGAATATTCTATCTTATTAGAAAGAATATATTCAGACAAAATTGATGGATGCATATCTGTTAAGCCGTCACAACTTGGACTATCAGTTAGCTATGATTTATGTCTTAAGAACCTCATAACTCTCAATAAAAGAGCCAGAGATTTCGGTGGATTCACGTGGATTGATATGGAGTCTTCCAAATACACAGACGATATCTTAATGATCTATCTCGAGCTGCTTCGCTATAGTCATAATGTAGGAGTAGTTCTTCAATCTGTGCTTAGACGTACTGCCAGTGATCTACTACATTTGCTTGAAGTAGGTGGCAAAGTGAGACTAGTAAAGGGAGCATATCACGAAAATGATCACATCGCATTCACATCTAGTGAAGAGGTCAATGCTAATTATATTAAATTACTGGGAATGCTTTTTAGTTCTAATTATGTAAACGATAATAAGATTGGTGATGATACTGTTGAGTTTGCTATCGCAACTCACGATTCTAAGCTAATTGAACATACGATTAGATTATGGAGAAACTCCAAAATTGGTAAAAAGAATTTCGAATTTGAATTTTTAAAGGGTATTCGGGATGAGTTGAAGCGGTATCTAGTCGAAAAGGGATATAGAGTTGCAGATTACATACCTTATGGTGATGATTGGCTTCCATATTCATTTAGGAGATTAAAAGAAAGAAAGAGAAACTTATTCTTATTAGCCCGCTCCCTAGTTCAATCATGAATACAAGCGACACTTATGATTTGGGAACACGCTAACTATGGCGTAAAACCAAATCTAAACTTATTGTTTTTTGGATCAAAAGTGGAGGTATGAGAAATCGTAATCATACTCCCAAAGCTAATTACATAGGATGTCATGAAGAGCAGTTACTGTTGTCATGATGCCCAAAATAGGAAACACTGATAGACTGCTTGCCCCTGCATCCTGACCAGCTTTGGCAACTACCAAGGATATCTCTCCTCTTGCAGATCGTAAGGCTGTAACGCTATCATAACCTTTGGCTTCAGCCAATTTTGCGGTAATTATCTAGAACTTTGAGGCCAATGATTTGAGAATAAGCAACAATGCTTGAATTATGAGCAATGGGATATGTGACAAGTCAATTAGTGCCCCTTTAGATATATACAAAACAAGCAAACCTATCTTAATAGGATTGTAATCACTCAAGCTACGCTGGGACTATTTGATTCAGCAACTAGTACTCCATCTAAAAAGGTTTGTTTAATGGGAATAAACTACACAAACAAAGTAGAGGTTATCTATCGAATTAGCCCGAAACTACGACAGTTTTTCATAATTTTTTGTAAATATATCTTTCCCCTTAATAAAATATTGTCATCTTAACTAAGGCGAAATAGGATAAGAAGATGGAATTCTAAAAGATTTTGCACGAACCAGAGAAAAAATATAGACGGTCCGATTGACTATGTTTTGTGAAATACAGAAGTCGTATCGGAGCTATAGCATACTTTCTGTCTTGTTCGAAATAAAGATTTCAGTCGCATTTTCTTGTCAAGCTGCTCATTATCACTTAATGATCATTAATTACTGATGTTTTTTACGTC
>JASHSN010000103.1 GCA_030038695.1 Nitrososphaeraceae archaeon | reverse complement strand
TATGAGGACAGGTAGACATTCTCAAACCGCATGGATTACAGTTGTAAGTGTGATTTCTGATAAAGTCGTCCTTAACCTCACAAGTGAAATTATTCTTGCCCTTAGCTACTCTTGCATATGGAAAGTCTCTTGCATATTGGGTCTGCAAGTCCTTGGTTGAAGTACATATGTAACTTGTGCCAAGTGTTAGGGCCGCAGATATTGCGACAGGACTCTTACCAAATCCAGTTGGGGCTTCTAGGATTATGCATCTATATCCTGAAGCAAATGCAGAATCTAATTCACTTAAAACATTTCCCTGCCTTTCTCTAAGCCTTGCAAATGGAAAGTTCTTGATATACTTTGAAATTACTTTAGGCTTGCTCACTTTATTTATTCGCCTTTAACCATGATACCATCGCTTCCTGCAGACTTAATTTATAGGTTCTATATACAAAGCGCCTAAATCGTTTATCAATCTTACCATCTGTGGCTACGTATTCCTCGGTTCTATATATCTCATAACTAGAGCTGCAGTTTACACTCGTTGCTTGTTACTTTAGATGGTTCGATAACTGTACCATTACAATCATGCTCATGTAGTACATACGGTCATTGTGGACCAGCGCGACTAATCGCCAGAAATATACAAAGTGCTAACATATAAAACCTAACGACGCGACATTGTCATGTCTGAGTTGAAAGAAATGGATAAGCAAACCCGGAGAGCCCGAGGAGCAATATTGTATAAGGAATGTAGGAGCTGTCAAGACATAAGAAAAATACTTGATGAGAACAAAGTCTTACTGGATCAATCTATAATAGACAGGATAAGGGAACATTTTATTGAATTACATGGAGACCGTGCCGAAGACAAATAATAAGTGAGGCTTGTAAACTAGGACATTAGGATCACAAACAAAGCCTGGGCAAAATTCTCCCCTTTAGCGTTTACAGAAGCGGCTCTTCCTTGTTACTCAGCATTTTATTAAATAGGATCCTATTCTATTCCCGTAGGCGAGGTAATATTCCTTTTAAGTCTTACAAACCCGGCAACAGTATTGATCGCCTTCTACGATTACAGAAGCAATGGTTTGATTATAGTTTATCAATAGGTTGACAGTATTACAACGACTTCATATCTATTACGAACCTGTATCTAACGTCACTCTTGACGACGCGCTCATAAGCCTCATTAACTTTCTGAACTGGAGTAACTTCTATGTCGCTAGCAATGTTATGTTTGCTACAGAAATCAAGCATCTCCTGAGTCTCTCGAATTCCACCGATGACAGACCCAGCAAGATTTCGACGAGCCATAATCAATGTCGAGGGGTTAATGGGTGATTGCTTCTCAGGAATCCCGACAACAACCATTGTCCCATCTAGGCCAAGCAAACCCAAGTAATCATCCCATTCAATTTCAATTGCAAGTGTGTTGATAATCAAGTCAAAATATCCTTTCAGTCTCTTGAAAGTTTCCGGGTCGGATGTAGCATAGAAATTGTCAGCTCCCATCCTCCTACCGTCTTCTCGTTTTTTAAGTGAGTGACTTAATACGCTTACTTCAGCGCCTAATGCATGCGCTATTTTTACTCCCATATGACCAAGGCCGCCGAGGCCGATTATGCCGACTTTTTTTCCAGGACCGGCTCTCCAATGCATAAGAGGGGAATACATTGTAATACCGGCGCAGAGAAGTGGCGCTGCACGATCTAGCCCGATGTTTTCAGGAAGCCGAAGAACATAATTTTCATCGACTACAATTTTGTTGGAATAACCTCCTTGGGTCCGAGTTTGACCGTCTCTTTCGACGCTATTGTAAGTCAAGGTTGGTCCCTCCACGCAATATTGCTCAAGTCCTTGTCGGCATGTACTGCATTTGCGGCAGGAGTCAACAAAACATCCTACTGCCACCTTGTCGTCCTTTTTATAGCGAGTCACTTTAGAACCAACTCCTATGACGATGCCGGCGATCTCATGTCCTGGAACCATTGGGAATGTTGATGCTCCCCACTCATTTCGTACTTGATGTATGTCAGTATGACAAATTCCGCAATATTGGATGTCAATCACAATATCATAATCACGAGGCTCCCTCCTTGAAAAGGAGTACGGGGCGAGAGACGCTTTGGCCCGTTGAGCTGCATATCCACTTACCTGAATCATTTTTCAAGTGATATTGATCCTTATGCCATAATAATCATTTTGACAGGAGGTAATCATTTTGACAGGAATGTTCTCGTCTGATTCAATCCAACGTACATGAGAGGTCCAAGGTCTAGGAGGAAAACTCCATGATTTAGACGATCCTAAATTATTAATGGCGTTCATTCTATACCAAGATTCACCTCCATCATCTGACTTGTAAAGTGCGGTTGGCGCAGTCCCAACATATACACATGCCGCTAGACGACTAACCGAGACTGACATCACTTCATTACTAGAAATTTGATCTTTGCCGATTCTATTCCACGTCTGACCCGCATCATTGGTCATGCACAATCCATCACGAAAAGTCCCACAGTATGCACGGTTTTGATTTCTAGAGTCAAATGCTATACATTGTGGCCATGTTCCTTTTAGAGATTCATGTGTTTTCCAACCTGTCTTTGAAGATTCAACCGAGAGAAGCGAATCTTCCATAGCAGCCGGACGGGTGAAGGTGGACCAGATGAAGCGACAATATGATTTCACCATAAAAGGAGCTAAGGTTTTTTGCTTCAGCTAATGATTTGAATAAATTATCGGCGCCGCTCAGATCACGATTTAGGCGACTTCATTTGCCCAAGTATACGAAGGAACAATTCTTAGAGATTGCTATCAAAGTTTGCCAAAATCCGAAACTTTATCAGGAGCTATTGATAGCCCATCAGCCATGACAAGATGAGATGACCCAGAAGTGATCATCATTAAGGTTGCTAATGCTGTCAACGCAATTATGGACGTGGACGGTCTATGGATAGAATACCTACCGAAGGCCAACTAATCCCCCACCGAACTGTGCCGCAAAAGATCCTGGACCTCCCATTTGACCAGGTCCAAGTCCAGCATGGAGTTGAAGTGGTGCTTGTTGTTGTTGTTGTTGTTGTGCTTGTTGTTGTTGTGGCTGTTGTCTACTGAAAATTCCTTTTCCAGCCCAGGTAATGTAGTCTGAACATACCGATTACTGGTGGATATTGTTGAGCCCTTTTCATGTCCTACATATGTTGCTTGTCTTACCATCTTTAATGTGTTATAATCGTAGGTGTATGATAGATAAATAGTATATATCAACGCAGTTTCCTTTCCTTTAGTCTTTCTTACTATTCTGCCTATTCTTTGTAC
>JASHSN010000102.1 GCA_030038695.1 Nitrososphaeraceae archaeon | reverse complement strand
TTATATGCATCCAATATTGCTTGAGCAACCAGGTTTGTTTTTACAATCCCCCCGAAGAGATTCACTAAGATAGCTCGAATCCTTTTTATTCTGCTAATGACCTTTAATGCCTCGTAAATAGTCTCCGTTGTGGCCCTACCTCCAAAGTCAAGAAAGGAGCCTGCTTTCCCTCCAGCATCCGTGACCATGTCAACGGTAGACATCACTAACCCTGCGCCGTTTCCGATGATGGCGATATTTCCGTCTAGTTCAACCAATGAAAAACCACTTTTTCCCGCTTGTTCTTCCAATTCTGAAATATGTTCATACTTTTTTAGTTCAGGATGTCTAAACATGGCGTTGTCATCGACGATCACTTTTGCATCAAGTGCAGTGAGAGAGCCCCCATCCAACACCGCTATAGGATTGACCTCCACAAGCTCTGCTTCTTCATCCATAACCAGTTTTGACAGCTTCATTGTAAAATCTACAAAAGATTTTTGTATATTTTTATCTAATCCCAATTTACGAGCTGTCTCTCCAGCAGTCATTTCAGATAATCCCTCAACCTGGATATCAACAATTACTTTGTCGCCTACATTTTCGATTTCCATTCCTCCTTCTGAGGATGCAATCAAAGAATAACATCTCCTACTCCTGTTGAGAAAAAATGACAAATATAGCTCGCTTTTTATGGCTACTACTTTTTCGACCAAAATTCCTCGAGGCAGTTCGCCTTTTACTTCCTTATTTATGAGCTCGTCGAATTTTGGTAGGAGTTCGGAGTCGTTGTTGCATTTTAAGATTGCACCCGCTTTACCCCTGCCACCTACTGTCAGCTGCGATTTTAGTACTAAAGGATAGCCAAGTTTAGCTGCGGCTTGGACGACTTCATCTCTGGAGGTAACGAGACACGCTTCAGGGACTGAAATGCCATACTGGTTAAAAAGTTCCTTTCCTTGATATTCAAGCAATCTCATTTAGGCAGAGGACATTCAAATGCCCTTATTTATAATCCTATTTTCTTCGATAAAGTCGAGGAGATAAGTGACAATCTTTTCGCGGAATGGATTGTAACTACGTGACACGCGAGATGTCTTCATAAGGCGTAGAAAATTTATATATAGATGTGAGGAATTAGTGACGTGCACACGGCGACATGGCTTATCGTTTTGACGATGGGTGTATGCTTTGCAGTTCCGTTCCTGTTAATAATGTTAACGACATATCCGCCTCATCCGAAACTCATACTTGCTACGCTGTTTCCTTTTCAGCCCTACATTGAGGGCCATTTAGTTATTGGTAGTTGACCGAGTTTATTCTGCCATAACAAAGTAATAATTTGTGTAGATTAGGATAACGGAGACTGTTGCTCGAGATTTGAGGTTCAAAAATCTGTGATTGGCTAATTCTCTTGCTTTGTTAGCAGTCCACAAACTGCAATTAGTTTGAATTTATATAGTAACAGAATCAAATCCATCTTGGAATAGTGATCCAGCGTTAGCTATCTAATTTGTATCGATCTAATGACAACAAAACTTTTGTATTAATGCCAGTGGGTCACAACTTGTGGCAAAACGTCAATTCACAATCGACACTGGGAATGAGAGAATTCCTGTTGAAGGGCACGCCCATAGGAACGTAGCAGTCAAGTATTTGATGAGAAGACGTAGGTCACTTTTGGGAACCAAGGATCCTCAAAGATTGGATGTTCTATATTCCAGTCTGCCCACGAATATCAAAATCATCGGAAAACAACTAACTCATGAATATAAAGTAAGTTGGGAGAGAGTGGGTTCATCCGATTTTCAAGGATCTCGTTTTGTTTTCACGATGAATCAACTGCAAAATGCTGGTCAAGATCTGCCTTCTCAGCTCACATAATTGTAGAACAGACAACTGTCCGACGACGAACCTGTCTGGAAAACATTGGAAATTTCATCTTGTCCTCTAAACACAGCTGCCGGTGGACGAAATTGCACGCAGAAAAACGAGGTATTCGAGTATTAGGAATAGCAGAGAGCTTCAAAGAATCCAAATCTAGCTCCACACTTGCAGGGGTAGTGATGCGGCGTGATCTGATAATAGACGGCATGGTTTTTGGGAGCGTAACCATCAAAGGGAATGATTCTACGCAAAACATCTTGGACATGATTGGCTCATTAAAAAGAAATGATGTAAATTGTATAATGCTGGACGGGTTGATAATAAGCATATACAACATAATAGAAGGGGAAGAAATTAATGAAAAGGCATGTATACCCGTGATTGCTATAACGTTCAGAGAGTCGCAGGGACTCGAAGAGACAATACGACGTCACTTTCCCAATGACTCACTAAAATTAGAACAATATCATAAACTAGGCCAAAGAGAGAAAATGGTACTAAAAACTGGTAAGTTAATCTTCATCCGATACTGGGGACTGAAATCAAGAGAAGCGACGTCTATAATTAATTCTTTCACCCTACAGGGTTCTATACCTGAACCTATTAGAATTGCAAAACTTGCTGCACGTGCCATCGTGCGTAGCCATCCATAGACTTTGATTACCGTCATTGATTACCGTCGTTAATTAACTACGCATGCATGTGGGCAGAAGACACGGTGGTTGGAACTAATGAAGATTCGAGAATAACAGATATAGTTAATCCAATCGTTCAAAGGCATGCCTTATCGATTTAATCATTAGTTCACTCCTGCTTACCTGATCTGTTGAACAAATTTATTCTGTACCAACAAAACAATAGTAACAGATTTGTTTGATAATAGCAAACAGTCATCTTCACTTGGGAAAGATAATCGCATTTTTGGCTTGAACGCTAACCTGGCTGTTGTCCTGGTTCTTATCGGTCCCATTGTTTTTTCGCTAGTTGCTTATCCAAGTACTTTCAGCCTGTCGTGGAATGAAGGTCGTGGAGGGTTCTTCTTTGCTCTAGTCTTCATTCCTGCAGAGATATTAGGACTCCATTTGGACATTGATTTAAAGAAATACTGTATCGTGATTTGTTTATCGGTTCTTACGATCTCTTATTTTATTGCATTGCCTATGGGATTAAGAGGGTCGATAATATCCGCTGCGCCATTCTACAGGGTTCATCTTATTGATAGTTGGACTTGGATGTGGGACTTTGTAGCAATGGCAACCTATGTGATTTTGTCACAAATTGTCCTATTTGGCAAGAATTGGTACAAGATTTCTTCAGCAGCGGCGATTTATCTGGCTGGTAGTGCACTTATCATGTCACTTGACGCATTTTTCCCCTATGACAGTTTAGGACTATTACAAGCAGTTGTTCCATCCTACTTGCAAATAGATCAGTGGGTCATAGGAATAATCAATGAACATATAACGAAGCTAGGAACGGGTGTGCCCGCTACTGCTGTAGGGAATCTGCTGGTGTTAAACGGACTGCATGGACACTTTGTCCTAAAGGTATTCTGGCCATCTGCTGGCGTGCAGAGCATGATTATTTACAGTCTAGTGATGCTTGCATTCCTTCTTAAAATGGATATCCCTACTGGTAGGAAACTTGCCTATTTTGGGCTTGGAGTCGTAGGAACTGCTTTATTAAATATAATACGTATAATTGGGTTGTCATTATTTGCCTTGCTAATAACTACAAATGTACCAGAATGGCAAGCGTTTCATTCACTTGCAGGAGAGATCATGTTTCTACCTTGGTTAGGAATCTACCTTGCTAGTGTCGTTTCGCTTGAGCGAAAGCGACTTCAAACTGAAGACGAACAAGTACGGAGCCCATTAAGGACAGATGAGGATTCTGGAAAGGATAAACCGTAGAACAAGTGATTTAGTAAAATCTTCTCGAAACTCCCAGCGCAATTCAACAGTTTTGTAATGAAATCCTTATGATATATGGTCATCGTGAGGATCAGATGAAAGATGCTGAAAAATAATTTAATGATCGAACATAGTTGCATTCCGATTAGATAGGTTTTTGTTTTCGGGTGCTCTCACTGCATTAGATTGGATGATCCTGTCACTGTTAATCCAGATGGCGTGAAATTAAAACCAGAAAAGATGATCATAAATCAACTATATCATTGTATTTTTGAAAACAAGGTTTTTCTATTCTACAAAGACGAAGAAGAATTGCTTCACTGTTATGAAGTGGAAGATCCTAACGCTGTAAGGGAAATTTCAGCAAACCCCGCTGACCTTAAATCAATATTGACGAAATACTCTCACGATATGTGATCAATCAACAAACATTATATTCCAGCGGAAGAGATAAGTCTAGACCAATGTCAACTAGCAACCCAAATATTGGACATAAAGCGAGTAATGAGATTTTCGTGGGTAAAAAGCCTCTGATGACTTATGTTACGGCTACGCTAGTTCAACTCGCTAATGAACCGATTGTGATTATAAAGGCTCGCGGAAAGAGCATCACTAGAGCCGTAGATGTTGCACAAATAATTGTAAAGAGGATGGATATGCTAGGATATAAAATTGGCCCCGTAAAGATTGGATCAGAACCGGTAACGTCTCCAGATGGAAGGACGCGCAACGTCTCGACTATAGAGGTTTCGATTTCTCGGGCAAAATGACAGCTACAGCGAAACAAATCATATTTCCAATTGCTTTCCTGATGGCTGTTTATATCTTAGTATTGCCAGATTGAGAAATTTTTGTCAAATGTGGATTTAACGAATTTGTAGACTTCCTCAGCAGAATGGAAGTATTTTATGTTATGATTGCTATTTGATGTTGTATCCCCATTATCTACAACCTGCACAACATAATTATCACAGGCATTCTTGTTTATAAACACCTTCTTGGCCTGAGAGCCCCATTCAATTCTGATCCCTTCATCAAGATCAAGAAATTTCAATTTTTGTCTGAAGTTCTTTTCCTCTATCTGTTCACACAAGCAGATTCATATGTAGTTATCAAGGGATAGCATATAAAAACTAGTGAAGATAATCCGCATGTAGAATCCTATCGAAATAAAGTATAATTGGAAATGGTGACAAAATTAAGGGATTGATCGACCTTAGAATCATTGATAAGTATAATCAGCAACCTTTCATGGGGAGGACTTTTGAACTTTATTGATGCGAGGATGGAGAAAAACGAAACAGGGTTTTGTTCGTTATGGGCAGATCGCATTAGAATTCACGATTGTGCTGACTTGTTTGTGAATGATAAATTAAACGGGGATTATTTCTTTAACAGGCTGAATCCGTTCACTTATTATGACAGGATGGTTGTTATTGAGGAAGCAGTTATGGTCTGCAAGAGAAGAGGTACTGATTGTTATGTACATATTCACGATAAGAAGGGCAATGACGAATCGTCTCTACTACAAGCGGGCTTCAGGCTGATCGACACAATGCAGATTCTTAAGGCTGAGTCAGAAAAATTTGAACATGAGAACGATAAGATCAATGTGGTTCGTGCTGATTTGGCATCTATTCCTAACTGGGTAGAGACGTTCTGCCGATCGTTCGATGTATTGGAATGGAAGCAGGAGGTAAAGAAAATAATTCATTTGCATTTTAATAAGCTGATCCTGCTACTTGCGTTAATCCATGTCCGTACACACCACCAAGTGGGTGGATGTGCAGCTCTCTATGCTAGCCATGGAGTCATGGGTATTTATTGCCTCGGAACAATTTCGGATTTCAGAGGCTTAGGACTTGCCAAGAAAATGGTAAGATCCTCCTTGAAAATAGCACAACAACAGGCAATAAACCCACTGTTTCTCCAGACATTCACAAACGATGGTCTGTTTCCTTTTTATAAAAAATTGGGTTTTCGCAACGTTTACAAGAAAAAGGTTTATGCACTGAAAAGAAATTCTCATGGCGTCAGGTTCCAGGCTGGACCTTGTATCAATCGGTGGTGAATGTGGTTCTACAATTCTAGCCCAAATCATGGGTATTTATTTGGCTATATCATAGCAAATCATTCAGGGCTATCATAAGCTATTATTCATAGCTAGCGTCAGCATCCTTAATCCGACCACTCAAAGAACTGCTATCGCTATTCTAATCAAGAAAATTAATTCCATTCAAAGAATAGTTGTTCCAGAACTGGTGAGCTATTTTAGAAAAATGCATAATTGGTGTATCACCGCGAGGGGAGGTAGATGCAGAAGTTAGAGAATTCCGTCCACCGATTGGCAATACGGCATTCTGAGCATATTGTCAATAATAATTTTACACGTAATAAATAAAGGTAAGAGAGTATCCGTCAAACAAGTAATGACAACCGAATTAAAAGTCCATCCATCATTTTTCAGAGAGTTCGCTACAAAAACTTGGGTCTCTCCAAACGAGGTCGTTAAAGAATTAATAGAAAATGCCTTTGATGAGGATGCTACGATTTCGCTTGTCACAATAACGAAGGATGGTTCAGTTATAATTGAAGATAACGCAGGTATGAACCAGGATAGCATGGAAAAATTCTTGCTCTTGGGCTCTCCGCATAAAAAACATGATAGAATATCACCGAAATTACACAGAGTTAGAACTGGGAGATATGGAACTGGGAGGCTATCCTTTCTTACTTCGTTCGAAAGTATGAAGATTAAGACTAAGCGAGATAATTTCGAGAAGAGCATCATGATCGATGGCAACACTCTAGATAAGCTCTATAACGGTAATGCGTTATTGGATGAAATGCACGAACCGACATTAGTTCGTAACGGGACTGAACTAACACTTAAAGGCTCGAAAACACATATTGATGCAGTCAGACTTACAAAGGAGATCCGCAAGCTCGCAATCTTAAGGCAACCAATGTTCGAAGTATATATCAAAGAGGCAGAAAAATTCTTAGAGTGGGATTTTAATGGCGCGCAGCAAGTAGTAGCGCCGGAAATACAAGGACACAGGATCATATTAAATTTAGAAGATGGTCGAATTACTGGTGAAATTGTAATTGCCAGAAGACCATTAAGTATAGATGAGAAGGGAATAGCAATCATGGTTGGGAATCACATAGTAACCCGCGATACGTTTGGCTTTGACACGAAATTAAATAGAGTGACAGGATACGCGAGGTGTGATAACTTAACGTCAAGATTTGCTGATAAATCAGCCATAATAGAGGATGAAGAATATGCTAAGTTCAACCACGCTATGAGAACATTCATCATAGAAACAGTTCTGCCTAGTTTGACAGAGTATGAGGATGTTCTGATTACAAGAGAGGAATCGAAAATCTATAGGGAGATCGATAAAGTGCTAGGACAGGCCATTATTGAAAATCTTGAAACTCGAGAAGAGATAGAGGGATATGAGTTAATTGATGCTCATGACAAGGACACGAAAGATGCGCTTATGCACACTCAAGTTGAGGAAGATCCTAACGCGTTTACAAGAATTTCTAGGAAGGAGAATGCAGATTCCCTCGTGTCTAACGAGACGCCTTCCCGTATAGACAGAGGTGATTCACATTCTAACTCACCAACGTACATTACGCAGAATTCCCATATACAGCAACCAACCCAGGCTGTGGATTCATTCCCTCAGAGCGCCAGGATTGTAAATATACAGCAAGAAGAGTTGCCGCTCCCTCAACCTACGAACACGACAATAACAAAAAAGATCAAGAAACCGATTCTGAAAAGAACGTTTGCGTTAAAGCAGGTTGGTTACAAGGTAATTCCATATGAAGACGAATTTGATTCGAGGTACAGCTTTAAGAATGAGAATGTGGTATTTGTAAATAAAGCAAACTCAACTTATAAGGCTGAAGCTTCACGTGGTGAAGAGTTCCTCTTAAGACATATCATTAATATTGTAGCTGAGGCATTGGCCGAAACCAAACATCCCGAGGGCAAGGATGCACTTGAACTTCAAAACAGGCTCGTTGCCGAAGCTATAAGGATCCATGACCGTGCTCTCACAAGAAAGTAAAATATAGAATTTCATAATCCTATATTAATAGAAACGCCTAAATCTCCCACATATAGGATATATTCGAGAATATATGGCATTTCAATTCATGCCAGGCGCAACCGCTGTTGGCATCTCCTTCGACAACGGGGTCGTGTTGGCTTCTGAAAAACGCGTTTCATATGGTAACTTCGTAGTAAATAAGAATACAAAAAAAACGTTTCATGTAACTGATCACGTTGGAGCAGCGTGTGCAGGTATGATTGCGGATATGCAAATTTTGGTAAGACAAGTGGGGGCTCTTGCCAAAATCAGAAAACTCGAAACCAGACGCAACGTCGCTCCAAACTCAGTTGCAAAAATGATGTCCGTTATCATGTTCGAGAGGAGGTTTTTCCCGTTATTGACTCAGGTTATAGTGGGCGGCATAGACACAAAGCCTGAAATCTATACGTTGGATCCCCTTGGATCGGTACTTCCGGATGATTATGCTGCCGTCGGTACAGGAGCGGAAATGGCGCTTGGTGTTATGGACACCGAATATCGGGCCAACATTTCAGAGCAAACCGCAAAAGAGTTAGCGATTAAGGCTATAAAATCATCTATTCAAAGAGACTCTGGGAGCGGCGATGGAATTGACATTTTATTCGTCACTCGAAATCCCCAACGTGATGAAAGCCTTACTCTCTAAATCCCTTTTAATACTGTGAACTAGTCTATCAACGATGCAGGAAATCAAATTGGCTTCGTTCGCGTTGTTGAATTACGTTATCAAAGTTTCATGCATGGTCTGTTGAGCTGACGATTAGATTGTCTACTCAGGTGATAACGACCCGAAAATGCCATATTGATAAAAAAAATTTCGATATTTCAAATTCCTTTTCACACTCAAGTGCCAGCGTTAAAGCGCAGCAGGCGACACACTTCAAAAGAAAGTTTCCAGCAACAAAGTTGTTATGTACAAGACCTTAAAAAATAGAGTTGTCAAGGTAACGACGAGATATATAACACGAAGCCTATTAGGGTCCAAGCAAGTATTTTTGATCGCATATCTGACTGGAATCCTTTGGCTACGGAGGAATCCGATTTCGATGGTCTTCTCTGCGATAAGTCCTTTTTCGTTACTATTTGTTTTATTTGTGGTTAGTAATGGACATTATGTACAGTTTGCAGTTACTGGGAGCCTTGTTATGGCATTAGTAGGGTATGGTTTAGCACTCGGACAGGACATCTCATTTTACAAAACGGAATACAAGATTCAAGATGTCTTTGTCGCTTCACCCGTTTCTCCGTTGACATACATGACAGGACTATCGTTATCCCAACTCTTATTCGGGTTTCCTGCCTTGATCGTACTAGCAGGACTAGCTGCTTTCTTTGGGACTTCGATTAATAGCATACCCCTACTTATCTCAACCGTATTTTTGATATGGGGATCAATGTCTGCGGTCGGCTTTTTTCTGTCTTCTCATATGCTACACATGAGAAATGCAACTCAGGTAATATCGTTTGTAAACGTCATATTAGCCGTGTTGCCGCCTGTTTTCTATTCAATCGGAAGATTACCAGTATGGCTGCAGCATTTGGCTTATTTAGTACCTACAACTCACGCTTCTCTGATGTTGCAATATGTTATGGGGCTTCCTACTCCAAAGGAATGGTCAATCGCCCTTGGTCTGTTAGTACTAGTGGCGTATTTGATCGGCTTTGTGGTTTTGGCCAAAACAAAGGCAATATGGCGAGATACTTAAATATAGATTACTTTCCCTCTGATTTCAACTTCATGCTCATCTCACTATTATATTATCGGTCATCACAACTACATCATTTAGCTGTCTATAAATTTCTAAGAAGCGCATTCCTCTAGTCGTTGTCTTATAAATTCTTTCTGTCTGTATATATTCGATCAAACTATTTTGCAACAGGAGCGCCAAGTATTCTTTCAACTGTGGATAAGACAAATACACCCTGTGCATTATTTTTGCCTGCAGAGGTTTATACGAATTTGCAGTTTCCAGAATTTCAGCAATTATTTCTAACCTACTTCTGTGTTTCATGACCTGCATATCTAATACTTTCTTCAAATAAAAGCCGCGCTAAATACTATTATAGGATTATTTTTTCATTATTCTGATTAATTCATTCAGCTAGATATTTTTCACTATTCCTGATTATCATAACAATTATAGATTTCAATACTGTGAACATATTACTATTAATTTGTATCAGATACTACTAGCGATACAAGTATATTCAATTTTTTTCCTTTTCCTTTGTGTCGTCGTCTTATACCGTCCAAGGAGTGCAATGTCAGAGGATCATCTAGCCAGAGAGAATTCCTATAAACGGTTAATTCAGCAGCAAGTTGATGTATTTATATGAGCAGTCAGAGTAATGATTGGCAGTGAAAGATGGTAGCATTTTCCAAAAACAATATCGTTATACTATTGGTGATAGCTGCCATCGGAACATCTTTGTCAATTTTATCCTATCAGTATTCATCGATCACAGCGAAGGAGATCGCTGAGATAGCTTCTCAAGAGATAAGATCCAACGCAAGAATTGAAGCACATGATCTTTCTGAATTACTCATACATGATATACAATCGATTACTAACAATCTAAGAACTCTGGCTGACGCTCCTACTATTCACAACAACATGACTAAACTAGCTCAAGTTCTCATCGATAGCGCACAGGCCTCTACCGGGGTACTTACTGATGGATATTACCTGCTTGATCAAAACGGAACTTTAATCGCATGGAGTAATTCGAACAGTTCCGCGTTTGAAAAGAACCGCCTTGATTTAAGCTCCCAAGAATATTTCATAGTTCCAAAGGAAACACATTCACCGTATTATACGAGTGTGATGAATTCTGCTGACAATGTTCCCAGATTGTACATATCTTACCCTATAATGGTAGAACAAGCGGCCTTTAGCAAAAGCGGAACTATCCCCGCAAGTACGTTCAAAGGAGTCATAGTAGCAGCGGTTAATGTCAACTCGATAGGCAGGTCGTTACAAAGTGAACTATCACCTGAAATAATAAGCAACGTAGGATTAATGGATAAGAACGGAGTTTTCTTGTACGCTAGAAAGCATGCTTTAATAGGCAAAAATTACTTGGGGGATGAATTCCAATCCTCAATTCCCGTTGACATAAAGAATACCTATGACGGTATATTAGGACGCTCGCTCGAAGGGAATGCTGGAGCCGAAGATATAACTGTTCGTGGTAACACCACCACAATATCCTACCAACCAATAACGATTGATGGAAAACGACTATGGACGTTGTATATCGGATCACCCCACAGCTTAACAAGTAACGTTGGACTTCTGATAGATCAACAAAAGAACTTTAGCACGTTAGCTGTAGTAGCTATTGGGGCGATAGCACTCGGCATAGCGTTTCTTATTCTCTCATGGAATAAGAGATTGAAGGGTGCAGTTGATGCTAGAACTCTAGAACTCCGTCGGGCGAACGAATCGTTGATCGAATCCAACAAACTGCTTGCTTCTGCTAATGAACAGTTAAAGATTCACGATAGAATGCAAAATGAGTTCATAAACGTTGCTGCCCATGAGTTACGTACTCCTATTATGCCAATTCTCGGAGACGCGGAGTACATCGAACATAAGTTCGATACAAGAAATGAAATAGTTGAAGTAGACAAAGAAACGATCGCTTCTATTATCCGTAATGCAAAAAGGTTAGACCGGCTTGCATCGGACATTCTGGACGTTACGAGAATCGAGAGTAAGTCGTTAAAATTAAATAAAGAACAATTTGATTTAAGCGATGTCATCTCTACCTGCGTACGGGATCTGAGGGAACAAATGGAAAATGACGGTATAGACAGGAATGTAAGGTTGTTCTATAGTCCTAGAAAGATCCTAGTGGAAGCTGATAAGGGGAGGATAACTCAAGTAATTTCAAATCTTCTAAGGAATGCCATAAAATTCACATCGGAAGGGGTTATTTCAATCGACGCATTTACGAGAGAGCACCAAATTATCGTGAGTGTGAAGGACACAGGGCCTGGGATTGACACAGAAATATTGCCTCGGTTGTTTTCAAAATTTGTCACAAAATCGGATACGGGCACAGGACTAGGTCTATTTATCTCGAAGAGTATCATAGATGCTCACAAGGGCAAGATATGGGCAGAAAACAACCATGATGGAAAGGGATGCACATTCATGTTTAGTCTACCTTCAGTATAACATCACTACATTTCCGGCTTTCACCCATGATTATAGGTAACTCATGTGGGAACTATTGGCACTTGTAATCTAGTGAATCTAATACCAACAAAAAGTATGTATAGAAACAGTACATACTACTGCTGTACATCCTAAGGTATGGCACAATATGTGAACCTATTCCGATACTATACTAACCGTAGCTCGAATACCTATTTCTCAAGTTGTCGCGTAACCTGTTAGCTAATTTTTCCGCGACGTGTTTTTGATATTCAGAGTTCACAGGATTTCTATCCGTAAATACAAATGGTCCATAAGCATAATTCCCTCCTGTTACTGGCGAGACAGTTTCTAAAGAGCCAAGTACGGAATTGATGTAATTGTTAATACTCAATTCCTTGTTCGCATTTATTTGTTGGTCCTCAGCCAATTTTTTTAGGATATTCATCATAACAGATGGTTCAAGCTTTCTATATCCAAAGGTCGGTGAACTCCTACTAATCCTCCTTTCTATTTTTGTAGCGTCGAGATCGACTTTTGTCCCTAGAATTATAGGTAGTGGTTTGTATATTGAATCGATTTTAAGCTGCCATACCTCGTCGACATTTGACACGGTCGCATCGAAGAATCCATCTCTTAGAGGAATAGTCGAGATAAGGAAATTCCAATTTTTCGGGTTTGATGAATATTTTTCAAAGAGATATTTGGCGAGTTTACTGTCTTGTAGAATCTCCATACTAGAACAACCTCAAATCAAAGTAAGGCAATATAGAGTTTCCCATCTCTCGAGTCCGGTCTATACCGGGGCAATAGGGCAACAGACCTTCAGGCACTGAAAAATTGTAATAGAAAATTTCCATAGTGCCAGTTAGTAATAGATTAGCAATCTTTACTTCCTAATCGAGAAGATGATCCCGGATGAGGTACTAGAATTTTGTTGTTATTCACAAAATCTTCCGATTTACTTGACAGAAATGCTTAATGACTGCGAAAAATAGTTGATTTTATGTTTAGAATCGTAAATCTGTGGCTCTATGCACGAATGGTTTTTGACGTATCCGTGATGAACGTACGACATAGGAGTAGTGCGGTCCTCTGGGTGCTGGTCGTCGATATGTTTAATTCTAGGTAGTGCGATGTACAGTACTGGTATGAAGGGTACAATTGCTGTGGATAGAACAGAAAAGGTAGGAATTACTCTACCTAAGTCAATATTACAAAAAATAGATAAAGT
>JASHSN010000101.1 GCA_030038695.1 Nitrososphaeraceae archaeon | reverse complement strand
GGGTTTTTGCCATCATTCTAGTTGCTCGATCTGGCTCTCCAGATCCAGTCATTAGAATCGCATTATACTTTTGAATAAATCCTGATTTTCGAATATTATTCAGAACGGTGTCCTTTTCAACGACCATTATAAAGTCGGCCTTAACATTGACAATTTCCACATCACGTATATTCGTCGGGATTAACTGGGATGTCGCTCGACTTCCCAGATTACAATCAATAATGTCTCCCCCCACGCGTAGAGTAATAGGACCAGATATCATTCCTTTTGGTTTCGAGGTAACCGAAAATTCTTCGCGAGGAACACTTGTTAATAATTCTATAGCTTTAATTGCATCGTCGGAATTCTCTTGACTGTTCCAAAATTTTTGTCTATTTCTTTCATCATCCCCTACTGACGTTAAAGTTGCGTAGTACATCCCCCTGATAGTACTCTCCATCTCCTCGTCAAGCAATCTCCTGATGGCATTAGCCATAACTAGGTATTGAGAAAATGTTGGAATCTTCTTTGTACTATCGGGACTTATTTGAATGGTCTTTGTCCCAATTGTAAGCATTCTTTTCTCTTCAGACCAAACAGTATTGTCATATCCTACCTTCGGAACATCTAAAACCGGCATTATTCTTTCCACCATAAGATCTTCGACAACATCACTCATGAGCAGTTTTATTTTCTTTATAACCTCTTGATGGCGTTTATCTTTTGTAGTCAATTACTTTCTTCTTCCCCTTCTGTTAAAAACGTCCAGTGTTGTCTCATCTCTATTTCGAAACTCTAATTTCCTGATTTTCTTTTTTGCTACATTTCTCTCGCTACGCACACCACCAATTTCTTTTGATCGAACAAACTTGGACGTGTGTTGAGCTTTCTTCTTATTCAACGACATGGACTTGTCTGCCTCTTCTTCGATCCTTTGGCCCGTGATTTTATCTTGTTTTTCCGAAACAGCTACACCTCGCACATGGTTTTCTGCAAGTTGAGAGAAAGCCTCGGAGAGCTTTTGTGGATCGACTTTGATAGATTCGCAGATCGCAGATATGATTAAAGGAATGTAATGTTTGTAAAGGCGTAATCGATTTTCTGCCTCTTTCATCCTCAATTCCCTGCGAATTTGGGCACTTACTTTTCTGTATAGCTCTGCTAAACAGGCTTTCATGAACCTCTTTAATTCACCCTCGGATGCAATGCTTTCCTTGCCCGCAGTTTTGTAAGGAATTTTGGTAGAGCAAATGTGGAAGAAAATATGTATGGGTAGAAACTCAACTGCCCTATCGGATCTATTGCCTGCTCCTGCAAATTGCTCTTTTACTTCCTTCTTAGAGATTCCCATTTTGTTAATTTCTACTTCCGAGATTGTTTCTCTTGCGACATCGGATCCCTCGTCGTATAGCAATGGAATTTTGTTTGCAAATCTGAAAAGTTTAAATGAACTGATGTCTCCACCGTAGGCAATCCCACATTCGACTACGGTGGGACGGTTATTTACTACACAAGTTCGAGACGAGTACACGGTGAGTGTTGGTTTAAGAACCTTAATTGATAGCCGGTTATGGATTTGCTTGTCGTTTTCATTCTTGTTTGCTACGATAGTATATTCAGACGTCATGCCTGCGGTCAAAATTTGCTCCCCTATGGGACTCAGGTGGTCTGTATTTGGAGCATGAAACCTAGTCTGTTTGCATACATTAACAACGTTGATTAATTCATGTTCGTCGTATTTATCCGCAGTCTTTACAGCTACATTTGCCTTTGAAATTATCTCCTTTGCTTTGCCTGCAGACAGTTTTTGGAATGAGTTACACAACACTCCATGAAGGGTTGTTTTTTGATGCATGAAGTTCACAATCGCCTTTTTAAGGGTTTGTAGATCCATATCCGCAGGGTGGGGCAATACTTCTTTTGCAGGTTCAGGCATTACGGTCGTTCTCCTCTCAAAGGTTACTTCACCTTCGTCTGTCTGAAATACCAAGACAGCGTATGGATTGACAATACTGGTGTTGCTCACGTAATCGTAAATCTTAGTCTTAGTAATCGGAGATAATCGTGCACGCAATACCGCCTCAATTTTAAAACCAGACTCGCCATTAAAGTAGAGGTCTTCATCTCTCTGCATTTTCTTTGTAATGACTATAGGTTTATTTGTGCCAATATCAGTTCGGAGTTCAAAATAATATTCTGAACCCTCCTCTCTTGATTTAGACCAAATACGAAGAGGGTGGTCGGTATCCTTGGTAGAAAAAGCCGCAATCATCTTTAGCCCTACCCCAAACAGTCCACGTTGCTGTTTTTCGACGTATTTGCCCGAGGTTAGGAAAGAGCAGACTGCAACCGGAATTTTGTCAGACGGAATCCCAATACCGTTGTCTTCGCATGAAATAAACCACATGCCATTTGTCTCATCCAACAATTTTAAGGACAAAGAAATACGTGGTAGGATGTGATTTATTTCGCAAGAATCCAGAGCGTTTTCTATGAGTTCCCGGACAGCCATATACAGAATACGTTCCCCAGTGAACCCAGCAAGTGCAGAGTTGTCGACGAAAAATTCAGACTCCGCCTTTTTGTCGTACCGAACTTTCGTTCTCCCGTAACCTCCCATTGGGATAGTTGCAACACTAGTAGTGACATTCTCTGTACTCTTCGCTCGAATAGCCGCTGCAATTTCAACAGTAGCGTTAGTCTTCAACCCATCAAATATTTCAAGAACACAATTTAACTTTTTATAAGATTGGATTTAGCTTCTTACAATAAATTTGTTGACTATAACAACATAAAAGTGTTCAATATTCTAATTCGGCACAGGTTTTTCATCTCTTTCGGGTGTTATCGAACATTGCGCTAGCACGTCGTACGATTCGGCATAATTAGCAATGCAAAAACTAATAGGCTTTATTTGAGGCCCGAATTCTATAATGGATTTAGAAGATCGATTTGTTCTTATCTCGAGGGAACCTACAGAGGAAGTAGTTACAGAACGTGAATTAAGGACTATTTTAGAAACCGTTTCTCGTCCAAAGCATTACATCGGCTTGGAAATTTCCGGAATGTTACATTTAGGCAGCTTGATTCTAACCGGCTTTAAAATCAACGATTTCATTAAGGCTCAACTTCAATGCACAGTATTCTTGGCCGACTGGCATTCTTATATCAATGATAAGCTATGCGGAAGCTGGTCAAAAATCAAAGAGATTTCAGGATACTATTCTGATGCATTTAAATATTTTTGTCCAGGCGTAAATATAGAGTCAGGTAGCGAGCTTTATCACAGGACGAATCAGTACTGGGAAGATATAGTGCATTTCAGTAAACTGATTAGTCTTCAAAGAACAATCAGGTCCCTTACTATTATGGGAAGAACAGGACGAGAGAATTTGGATATTGCGCAACTACTGTATCCGCCTATGCAATCCGTTGACATCAAGGCATTGGATTTGGACATTGTCCACGCTGGGATGGATCAAAGAAAAATCCATATGCTCGTAAGGGATGTTTTCCCAAGATTGGGGTGGAAAGTTCCAGTCTCAGTACACCATCATCTGCTTCCTGGTCTTTCAGAACCTGTAGACCTTGGATCGGAGGCCGGTAATACAGGAATCTTTAGTAAAATGAGCAAGAGCAACCCCTCAAGTGGCATCCTAATCCATGATGATGAGGAAACCATCAGAAATAAGATTATCAGGGGATTTTGTCCACTAGGCACCGCTGAAAATAATCCAATACTTGAGCTAATGAGATATGTTGTATTTCATGAGTACGATGAAATTATTATCGAAAGGCCGCAGAAATATGGTGGGAGTGTTGTCTATGCGACTTATAAGGAGTTAGAAAGGGAGTATGTTC
>JASHSN010000100.1 GCA_030038695.1 Nitrososphaeraceae archaeon | reverse complement strand
AAACTGGCAACAGTTCTGGGCCGGTTCACAGGTTTCCTCCTCCGTGCGTTTGATGAGATGCCGTACGGCCCCTACAATGGAGATATACCCCAAAGCCCGGTTGAGCTACTTCCAACCTTTGCGACGCTATCTGGTTGCCTTCTTCCACTCAGGGCACTACGCATTGAACAGCACTATGTCGGCCAGAGCACAGCCTGGCTTCATTCTGCCCTGGGGACGGTGGAAGTAGCTAAAAAATCTAGCTGGTCGTACGGCATTCATCCACCGGTCAAGATAGAGCGGTGGTCTTCTGCCGACTTTTCTATAATAATAACCAATAAAAAATCTGCAAATAATGTTCCTGTTGTCTCAACAAGGAAAAGGAATTTAATATATGAAATAGATAAAAAGCATATTATAATATTGATAGAATAAAAACATGGGCCAAATCACTACAATTAAGTCAAAACTTCTGACTGGGTTCTTTTTGATTGCCTCCTTTGTAGTTATTGTGGGAACAGTTGGGTTTCTAAATTCACTTCACATAAACTCTGCTTTGAATCTTGTGACTAATGATACTTTACCAGACCTTCTTGTTTTAGATAATATACAGTCATCAATTAATAAAATATCTTCGGATATTGTAGGTTTCGCTTTACTAAGTTCGGGGGCTAAGGAGTTGCATCAAGAAAGACTTGAACAAATGATACAAGACAACAAGACATTGGCTACGTCTATAGATCACTTCGGTAAGGAAGCTGAACCGAATGAACTGCCAACTTATAGACTACTTAAGTACCTGACATTGGCATATTCTATGGTTTCCCTGCAGTTAATCAATTCCAAAACGAATGGCATGCACGAACAATCTATTCTAAATATGATCACATCGATTGATCATATGCGCAGTCAAATAGATGCCGTAAGCAATAACATCATGAATGTAGAAAAAGCCCAACTTCGGAATCAAATAAATAAAGCAAACGATGCTATTCACACTCAGCAAATAGAACTCATTTTTAGCAGTATTGCTGCATTTATCGTATCTCTTGTCATTGGAAGACATATATCTCAATATTCAATTATCAAACCATTATCAAGACTAAAAGATGCGGCATTGCTAATAGCTTCTGGTAATTTCAATTTTGACATGAAAAGTTATTCCCAGCCTGACGAAATACGGGAATTATCGACACAATTTGATAGCATGAGACAAATGTTAAATCAAAGGACAAGAGAATTGGAAACATCCAATACACAGCTTTCGTTGGCTAATGTGCAGTTAAAAGAACATGACAAAATGCAGCGAGATTTCATAAATATTGCTGCACATGAACTCAGGACTCCCATACAACCTATCCTTTTAGCTTCAGAGGAATTGAAACATTTATTGCCAAATGAAGAAATGGTTTCAATAGTATTTAGAAATGCAAAAAGACTTCAAGACTTGGCTAATGCTATATTGGATGCAGCTAGGATTGAAAGCAATACCATACACATTGACAAAGAAAGAGTTAATCTAAAAGATATAATACAAGATGCATTGAAAGAAATCAAAGATTCTCATAATGACAGATTAGAGGTTATGTATGAACCAAGGGATATTTTTGTCGACGCAGATAAAGATAGAATAACCCAAGTGGTCTCCAACCTATTGAGCAACGCTCTAAAGTTTACGAAGGAAGGGAAAATATATGTGAATGTAAAGGAGAAGAATGTAAACAAGCAAGTCATAGTGAGTATAAAGGATATCGGTTATGGGATAGATCGCGAAATGATACCGAGATTATTTACTAAATTTGCTTCAAAGTCATTTGAAGGAACAGGATTGGGACTGTATATTTCTAGAAGTATTGTAGAAGCTCATGGAGGTACAATATGGGCTGAAGATAACGATGATGGAACAAAGGGTGCGACATTTTCATTTAGTCTACCAAAATCATAATTGTAAAAGATAGAGTAACGATATGGAATTGGGTCTTTTTCCATTGGCATAGTTAATATACACTAACGTAATCAAGTAGCTTCGTTTTTCAAATTTTCTCTCATGTCTAGCAAAAGTCTTGTTTCTTCCTCTCCAAAAATGTTTTCTTGTTGTAGTTGTAGTTGAGTAAATCACTAGATCTGTTGAAAGACATGTTAAAGCCGACTATATATAAAATAAGTGACAAATACCACAGGTGATACTCACAAATGGGATTCGTGATTGCCTTTATTATTGAATTATAGTAATACATATTGATGAATCTAAAAATAGAATTTGTTTTTAACGTAATAGTAATTGCAATAGTAGTTGCCTCAGAGAGGGTCTCCAATTAAAACGTATGGTAACAGAACAAGCGTGTAAACACCAATGCGCGAAATGTGGAGTATTATATGATTGTAAAGGGTGCTTAACACCTTTTTTCACATATAAGCATGATTGTAAATTGCGAACAAAACTAGAATTGTCGTAATAATTAGATAAAACGCGTCTATTAGAGTAATAATAACCATATCTCCTTAATATGATATTTCACGGATGCAAGTGTACTAAGAGCCTATGCGAAAAGTCCTGCTGCTCTGTAAGTAATACATGTACAAGCAAAATGTAACATAGCTACGTAGTTTTCTAGTTTTTTCTCCCATCGTATCAATAATCTTCTAAACCTATTCATCCAGGAGTG
>JASHSN010000099.1 GCA_030038695.1 Nitrososphaeraceae archaeon | reverse complement strand
GCGGTCTGTTGCGTATGACCGGTAATCCCAGATTTGTATGGGATTCGTATCGTCGACTAATTGAGACATATGCAGAAGTGGTTTACGGCTGTTCTCTTGACCCGTTTAGCAATGTACTAGATGCCCGCCTTAAAGATGACGGAGCAAATACGCATGATGGTCTAGACGTTGAGTCTTTGAAAAGTGTCGTTAAAGATTACTTAAAGATCTTTGCAGAACAAACAAATGGCATTCCGTTTCCACAACAACCGAAGTCTCAACTAGAAGATGCAATAGCGGCAGTTTTCCGCTCTTGGGAGAATCCACGGTGTATAGAATACAGAAGGCTGAACAATATTCAAGGCCTACTGGGCACTGCTGTTACAGTTCAAACTATGGTCTTTGGAAATAAGAGTCCAACCTCGGGCTCTGGGGTAGCATTTACAAGGAATCCAACTACTGGAGAAAATAACCTCTACGCCGAATTTTTATTTAATGCACAAGGCGAAGATATCGTATCTGGGAGACGTTCACCAGAAGGTCTTCAAAAACTTGGCAAATTGCTTCCGGAGATGGAAACAGAACTGCGTATAGTTGGAAAGCGTTTGGAAAGAGAGTTCAGAGATATGCAGGATTTCGAATTTACCATCCAAGAAGGAAATTTGTTTATACTTCAATCTCGGAATGGCAAGAGAACTCCTTGGGCCGCTCTAAAGATTGCAGTGGATATGGTTAACGAGGGTCTACTAGATATCAAAACTGCCTTCAGAAGGATCAAAATGTATGATCTTAAAAAGATTGAAAGAAAAAGGATCATAACAAAATCAGGATTAAAAAATAAAGCTAACAACAGTGAGACTGACCAACATCTAACTCGAGGAATCCCTGCTAGCTCAGGGATAGCTGTCGGAAAAATAGCACTAGATTCCCAGAAAGCAAAGGACATGGCATTGACTGGTGAATCGATAATATTAATACGCAACCAAATTTCTACAAATGATATAAGTGGAATGGCTGTAAGTGAAGGAACACTCACCAGAATTGGTGGAAAGACATCACATGCGGCTCTTGTCTCAAGACAGATGAATAAAGTGTGCATAGTAGGATGTCGGAGCCTTTGGATAGATATGAAGGCTAGAAAATGCACTATTGGGAAAAAAGTACTATATGAGGGAGATCATATTTCGTTAGACGGTAATACAGGCAGCATATATGCAGGAAAAGTTCAATTCGAAATAGAGAAACCAGAGCAACTCTTATTAGAAATCAAGAAATGGAATCAGCAAATATCTGTATAGAAACTAGTTTGTAAATGGCGTATATTATCTATTCATAATACGTTCGTAAAAATTAAAGACTAATTATTAGAATAGGCGAACCAAATCAAATACTTATACATATAGCATGTGCATAATTAAAGTGATGATATCATTAACTCCTAAGCACTTTGTAACCAAAATGGCAGAAAACGTTAAAAGGCTAGATGATAGACTTAATGATTATATTAAAGATTCAAACGAAAATAATATACATAACATACGAACTGCTACCAGAAGATTGGATGCATCCTTCATATCATTACCAAAGAAGATACGAACAAAGACCAAAATTCGCAAATATGTAACAACAAGTAAACAACTATTCAAGGTAAACAGCCAAGTTAGAGATTGCGACATAATTTTCGAAAAGCTACAAAAGTACTCCTCAGAACCAATTTGTACCAGGCTTATAGGGTCATTGAACAGAAAAAGAGAAACAAAACTAGCTAGTGCAAGAAAGATAGCTTTGTCATTACGAGACCTTACTGTACCACGTGTTAGGGAAAATGAAATATCTGCAAAACAACTGGAGGCGAGATTCAATAAGGTAGTACTTGGACTACGCCAAAAAATACAACTGGATCTACCAGTAGTAGTTTGCAAAAGTCTGCAAGAAGCAGAAGGAAATGTGTGTTGGCTGTAATTTTGTTTTGTCCCAGTTGGAGGGATGCATATTTATGAGTAATATTATAGTGCCATACAGAATAATCAGCTTTTCCTCCATGCCCCATTCCAACTGCCTTTTGATATGGTTTTACGTCGTTTAGTAAAACTGAAACTGTACAACCTGTATGTGATATTCCTGGCGGTGGAGAAGATATCCCAGAGACCAAAATATTGCTACCCACTCGAATTTGCTGACTTTTGTGAGGAGAGGTCATCTTTATAGCTGGTAGCTGCGTTGTTGGCGATAATGGTACAGCATATGAAACATTTGTAAGCAACCAGAAGTTCAAGAGAACCGCAGCCATTAGTGCAGCAAATGTAATTGTGAACATATTGTGTCTTTTTAGTTGCATGCTCATGATTTATGTATCTACAAT
The DNA here is from genome assembly GCA_030038695.1 of Nitrososphaeraceae archaeon. GTDB lineage: Archaea > Thermoproteota > Nitrososphaeria > Nitrososphaerales > Nitrososphaeraceae > Nitrosopolaris. The sequence continues at coordinate 3,807 of JASHSN010000099.1, read as the reverse complement.
ATATAGATTTTACAGACACTATAGTTCATCTAGTCTAATGACACTATCTGACAAGTAAAACAGAACAGTGAGCATGCTGTACTACGCCGTTTGCTACACTTCCCATAAAGAATCTTTTTAATCCAGTCCGTCCTCTAGTCCCAATCACTATTAGGTCTATATTATTAGTGGTAGCATAGCTTAGTAGTGAGACAGAACCTTTAGCGGATGTAACTACCACTGATAAAGAAGTTAAGGTTGTGGTAGAGATGCCTGGAGTGGGTAAGGACAAAATTAAAGTAAATGCTTATGGCAATATGGTCGAAGTCAAAAGCGAAGATCCTCAAAGGAAATATCGTAGAACCATTGAAATACCCTCGGAAACAGACATAGAAACAGCTAAATCTAATTACAATAATGGAATTTTAGAGATAACGTTTAAGAAAAAGGAGCATACTAAAGGAAAGACAATAAAGGTAGAATGACCATCTACCAATCTGTCTTGTCTTAACACTGCCTTTTTTTGTTTTTACCCACAATTAAATTATAGATGGATCAGTTTTCTGTATCCATTCGAACGACTAGGCATTGGATAAACAATACTGATTATCTCTACATTCAGGATGTTGCTACACCTTGCGTACCGTTTTTGTTTGTTATCTGATTGTATTTTATACTGGTATCAGAAGAGTGTGTTTAAGTACACAAACTCGGCGGGGAGCTTGGTGCAACATTACCAGGGTTGAGTGCAGAAAATTCACGTATATACTTCGCTAACTAGTCGATTTCATTGATACCTTTTACAATGGATAACTTTTACAATGGATACAAAATTTTTCTACTCTCAGGCATCACTTTTTAACCCATATTGTATCAAATTCTCTACCAATCCTTCGGTTGTGATCATACTCGCTCGCATATACCGTATAGTATCCTTTTTCTTTAGGAGCCGAGAATCATGCTTTAATATTGAACAAGATTCTGCTATCGAATACGACAATTGGTAAAGACAAAATCGAGAGTAAATACTATGTAATGACTGAGAAGATTATTTATGATAATCGTACACGTTTTAGATATCATGATGCCCAGAAGAAAGGCTGAAAAAAGCTGCGTGAACATATAAGATTAGAATGACAGACCAAACAGCATCATGCTAATTTCTGTCTAAAGGCGGATGGCGGCCGACACGTGATCTAGTCAGAACTTTTAATTTTCGACAAAAGAAGAGATCTATCATGAAAAGCTATTATTAGTTGCTGGCGTAGCATCTTGATAGATGAAAAGAATAGATCTTATAATTCCTCATGAGCGTTTCCATGAAGTGAGCGAACTTCTCCGTAATCATAAGGTGGGAGGCTTAACCTGTTATGATGTTAAAGGTAGAGGTCGCGCGAAAAATGAACCAATTGCCATAGCTAGGGGGTCATGAAGTATATTCCAGAATTCGGATCTCGAACGAAGATTGAAGTGCTCGTCCCGGATGCAGTTGCAAAATCTATTATCGATGATGTACTGAAACAGGTTAGTACTGGTTCTGCGTCTGACGGGAAGATATTTGTCTATGATGTTGCAGAAGCTTATGATATTGGAAGCAAACAAACCAGGGATAACGCTATATAGGATTATGAGAACACGTCATATCGTGTGGGGAATTTTCTAGCAGTTACATGAGTAGTTATGATACTGATTGTCCTTTGGCTGAATCCTTCATTCTTGAGCATATCATAGGCTCTCCTTCATAGATACAAAATACCTCGTTTCTGAGTTCACTATAATGCAGTGCAAACGTTTAGGATATATCTGAGATGTTATCATCGAGAGAGGGGAATAATGGATTTGAGTAGATTCGACAAGAGCAATGAGAACCAAATCAAGAATAATTATCTGACCTGGCTCTTTGTCTATATGGGTATTGCGCTTACACTATCTTTGATCTTGCCATTCCCCATTTCACTTGGTGTCTTGCTGCTTCTTCTGTTCTTACTCAATATCGTTAGAACTGAAATAGCTTTAAGAAAGGCAGGAATAGGAGGAATCAAAGGATTGTACAAGTCCTCCTCTTCATTAGGATTTCACCGTGGTATTGGCAATGGCTTAGTATATACGCCATTGAAGTTCTATTGTATGAATTGTGGCCATGAGCATAGAAAGACTGCATGTCCTAAATGTGGTTCAAAGGCAGTAAGAGTAGGATAATTACTGGGCGATGCATATTCCATTTCGTTTAATTGCGTACGCCAAACTTATTCATAACTACTGCTAAATTGTTAAGTGATTGGTTTATGGATTTATTTGCTCTGTTGCATGATTCATCTTTGTTCAATCAGCCGATTTGCCAGAATCAACTCAAGCGATTATACAAACTCTTTAATACTCGTCGTTATTCATTCGTAACGCATATGACGGCAAGCCCTGAGGAAAAGCGAACCTTTACTCAAGAATTCTTCTTCTTCTTGAAGACTTTTGGAGTCATTGGGCTTGCTATTGCATTTGTAATAGGACAGGCAGCTTCTGCACTGGTAAATGCATTTGTTAAGGATATAATCGATCCTTTCATAGGTCTATTTCTTCCGGCCGGTAGTCTAGCTGCACTAACAGTAAAGGTTCCAAATTTAGCAGGGACAACTAGCGAATTTAGATATGGTGATCTTATCTCTAGTATTATTAACTTCTTAGTCATCGCTTTGGTAGTATTTGTTGCATACAAGCAGCTTTCAAGGTATAATATTGTGGAAGACAAGACGAAGGGGGAAAAGAAATGAGATATGACGATAATTCGTTTTTCTAGGTCTTGCATATGATCTTGTGACATATTCAGGAACGCATTAACAGGCAAGCAACTCTAGATTTGAAACAAGGGCAGATATAAGCAAAGCTAGATCAAATTCCAATTCCAAGCTTTTTCTTCTGTTTTACTGTGATTTTATAATATCTTTATGCAGGAATATCTAGTACGATGATGTAATGTATAAGAATCATAGCGCGATGATATAACATAATGATGGCCTTATTTTTGTTGTATTTTATGTTATATTTTGTGATGTTAATTATAGCCGCTGCCGCAGTTATGATATTGACAGGTGTTGTTATTGCACACGTGACTTCGCCTCATTACTATCATTATTACTCGAAGCAGCACCCGATCATTATTACTCGAACCACCCGTGATCAACTTTGAGGGTAATCCATTACTCAAAATACTGACAAGAGCAATCATTCGTTGAGGGTTATCAATAAATTTTATGTTATGAACTCTTTTTCGACCATGTCGTCAATTATCTTCTTATGTTTTATGTGATTCAGCCCACACTAACTCATCAACTTGCGTTGGTTAAGTTCTCCATGTTCGTAAAGTTTTAAGAGAATGTCCTTTTCTGTGACCTTTCCGACCATCCACGGGTGTAATAGGCATAGATAATTGAATATAGAGACGAAGCTAATCCAAGACAGCAATATCCTTTTCTGCAAGTATTCTTGTTGGTTTTATTCTTACGAGGACTGTCCCTTCTCCACTATTTCTTCTACCATATATTTTCGCATTTCTCTTCCCCATATATCGTTCTGCTATTTTGGTTGCCCATTTTAAGACCTCCTTTTGTCTGTACAGGAATATTTTTGCAGTACCAAATATTGTTACAAATGAAAATGGTGGTATCTGATCGTCTATACAAATACTTACTAATTTATTTCGGTGAATGTTTTGCCTTGATTGATTCGCTATCAGTGGTAAAAATGATGTCACCTCCTCCAGCTTTACTACTTGTATCATCCATCACAAACCAAATTGGAACAACATGAGGACTTCCATCTTTTTTAACCGTAGCA
>JASHSN010000098.1 GCA_030038695.1 Nitrososphaeraceae archaeon | reverse complement strand
AGAAGCAAAGAGCTGTTTCCGGGAGCGGTGTGCATGCTGCCTTCTATCAAAAGGAAAAACCGTCATAGGTCATTCCGTTAATCCTTTGCAGTAGTTGTGATAGTGGCGGGTTAGCTGTTAATCTGAGTATAGAAAAATCAATCATATTGAAGGCTTTTTCCAAAATATACTATCTAACCGCGTCAAATAAATCCAACACGATGAGACGTTACCTGTAAAATGAAAGGAGAAAGCCACTTCAAGACAGGGAAGTTGCCGGATGAATCACAATCAGAGACCGCCATTATTATGCTGCCTTCAGATGCGAATCCGAAGGGCAATGTTTTTGGTGGTACAATACTAAAGCATGTTGATCTTATTGCAAATCTTGTTGCTAGTAGACATGCAACGCATGCGAATACAGTGACCGCAAGTATAGACAAGATGACATTTTTAAAACCAGTGTACATCGGAAACGCATTGATACTTTCTGCAAGGCTTAACTATACCAAAAGATCGTCTATGGAAGTTGAGGTGACGGTGCATGCAGAAGATTTTGACAGTGGTAAACGCGTTCTGACTGGCACCGCATTCGTCATCGTAGTAGCCCTAAATGACGATGGAAAACCCACCCAAGTTCCTCCATTGAACTTGGTTACCGATAATGATAAGAGGCGCTTCTGTGAGGTAGAATTGAGAATGATGGTTAGGCTAAAAGATGCAGGTAGGGTATGAGATCCAAATGGTATTCTATGTTATGGCTTGGAAATGCCACGTCGTTAATGTATTTTGATAACCGTTCAATTACAAACTAAACTAAGGTGTTTGAATTCCTGACGCAGACGTGTTTGACGTAGAAATCGTGTGATGATATAACGATTGCTCACTCGCTCAGGGTTTTTACACTGAACCACATGGGATCTAGGGACACAATATTGATAAAGTATAGAGACTGCAAATCTTGTATGAGCAGAACTGAATTTACGTGTATAAAATGTGGTTTTTGTTGGAGTTGTCATTTGAAGATGGACCAGGAGGAGATGATCGAATTTTTTAGATCACTTAGCGATAGGGATGTCCATAAGTTTATAGAAATTGAGGTTCAACACTGAAGAGGGACAACCAATCTGCGATTATCCCAGGCGTGATCACAAGTTTTCAATTCATAGTTTCTTGGGACACTCGTCTGTATGTAGACACCAACATAACACAGGTGCAGGTATGAGCATTAAACATTTTGCCAAGCAGTAGACAATAGCGATTGGCTTAGTCGATCAGTAATAGAATGGATGATCGATATACCATATTATAAGCTAATTTCAAATCTTCAACCTAATCTTTGTATAGTGCCAAAACAATAGACAACAAAAATAGTTAATGTTGTTGCTGTTGTAGTTGTTGTTGTGCGGCACGGTTCCCTGAACAATAGTCAGCAATTTGTGTCGAATTTCCTGACAATTTTAATAGCAGTGCACTACAATCGATTCCTCGGTTGACTAGACCAGCTGAGTAGCCAGTACTATAACAAGATGGCTGACCAGTATGATCGCAAGTAAGGATCTGTTTTTGTGATAAAGCGGTCTGCCAATGCGGGACCTCTGTGCATGCAAGGACTACAATTCCGACTAAAGCCACCATTATCGGGTCTCGTGTTGTTTTCAATACCGAATAAATTGTGAACATCCTTCTTAAGTACATTTTTTTGTTATTATTGTTCTATTATTGAGTATTCTGCAAAAGTATTTAAGGATTATAAAACAGTTTTCACGGTTATCCGAACTTGAAAATAAGTTACCAGGTGAAGAGAGCAATTTTTAGGCGCAGTGTACGAAAATCATAACAATAAATAACAACAAGCTTTGAATTTGTTTAAATCGGGAAACTCGATGTCTGGTTGCAGGATATTTAAAATTATTATGAAAGCCACGCGTAGGCCAATACCGAAAGAAAGATTCTGATTATGTTTGTCTGCTTAATTTTGCTATCTACGAACTTTATTTAAAGACGGTCGAAGTTCTAAACTACAACAAACAAAGATTCATTTAACACGCGGAGGAAAATTTCATTATGGTTCAAGTTCTCTATCAGGATCTAAACAAATCGGACGATAATTACTTCTATATTGGCATACCAAGGGATTGGAGTGGAGCTTCAGACAACGAGGTTACAGTGATCGTAGATGACGTATGCGTTGTTGTGCCGAAAGGTATTGCGGGAGCAACAGGAGAATTGGTGGTTTTGAGATTACTAGAGGCAATGATTGCAGGCGACGTCATAGATGCCGGAGACGTCCAAAAGGCAATTGAACATATTCTGTGATCAGCTCCGCTGACTCTGAATTCTATTTAACTATACGCTGTATGGTGTGCCATATTCTGTATGGCATGCCATCTTGAAAACGCTACCCTCTTTTGTTCTTCGAGGCGGTAGGCTAGTGAAGGGTCTGGTGTTATCACAGAATTCCTTCCTCCAATATGAATCAACACATCTTACTAATTATCGCATCATGTTTTTATATTTCACAATAGAATACGTTGCTATGCCAAAAGCGTTTGTGCTGATGAATGCGGACCTTGGAAGTGAAGATTCTATCGTAAACGAACTGAAAAAGCTTGAAGGAGTTAAGGAGGTGTACCAAGTTTATGGTGTATATGATATAGTGGCCCAAGTCGAAGCAAACACGATGGAAAGGGTAAAGGAAACGATTACGTGGAAACTGCGAAAACTAAACGGTGTCAAATCAACTCTCACCATGATAGTGATGGACTAGATTGCATTGTCCTCTCTGGTAATTTCTCGCCTTAGATTTAGATCCATTATTGAATAATTTATATTAAACATAACCTTAATTTATAATGCATTATCATCATAATTAAATAATGTTTAAGATCGACTTATTCAGAAAAAAAGAAGGAAGGAACAAGGTCTTTAGATGCAAGGATTGTAATTTAGAATTCGAGGATAAAGAAAGACTGCACAGACATTCGAGAAAAGCTCACTCCGAGAAGGGCGGTGGCGATATGCCAAACAGGAATCCATTTGGATATTAGATTATATTTTAATTTAGTTTGACCTCCCTGGGCAAATAATCGACAAAATGTTCCCCATATATTATGGTACTACCTAAAATCAATTGTTCCCTAAATGACCTGGTGTAGATAGCTTTAAACACGCTACTACCTCCACAGTACTTAATTGGCGTACAATGAATTTTTCCTTTAGTTTCAGTCTCAGAAAATGAAGTTCAAGAGATACATATTCAAGACCATTCTGGCCTGTTAGAACGTAAAACCTCGTGATAATCACGCAGGATCGACATCAACTATCTGGGCTTTATATGGATTTAAACAGATTTCATGAAAGACTAAAGGTCCAATCGCTAAGCATTAGGACATTCAAATTGGGTTATCATACAAGCAAAATATTATAAACATACTATAATCTAATTATATTGTATTGGATGAATCTCCTCGCTACAAGATTAATCAAATAACTGATAGTGGTGTCAACGTAGCGCTTACACTCAGTGAAGATCTGGAGCTTGAAACGATTTCGCAACAGCAATTGATGTTGGAATCTATTGATAGAGTTATTACTGACAAAGAGGTGAAAGAACAGGTAAGGCCTATATTGGAAGCAATTTTAAACTCTCAACCTCAGACTGTAGTGAAAACCTATGCGGAGACGATAGTACAAATTACTATGCCGAGGAGACGATACGAGAATATAGGAAGCCCTAAAGTAGGTGAACAACTACTAATAGACATCAGGAGGCCTTAGAATCTTATAGATCAAAGGGCAACACAGGCATAGTATGGTAATTTGAGAGTGTTTTTCCAGATTACGTACAGATCTAGTCATGTATTATTGCTTCACGGTTGCCTAGACCTCGAGAAAAATACCGGAAGGTGACACAAGTATACCTTCAAGTTATGTATCCTGTCCATGAACTTGCGAGGCGAGTCCCTCTGAAAGGGCATCGAAATATCGTATACTGACGATGATAATTTCAACGAACAGGGATTAATATGGGGCAGTCACTACAGAACCAGTTAGGTTACCTCATGTGTCCCACAAGTTTGTCAAGCCTTAGTAGCTATGATAGTAGGTTCTCTTTCATGATATAGATTTGATATGTTCCTGCAAGTCGGCCAGCGTATAGATAGGAACAGAGCACGTAAAGTTTCTACAAATAACAGCATAGTCCATCTCATCTTTTCTTTCCGAGTTCATTGCGTTAAAGAAAGGATACTGCTTCAGCTGACTTGATTGGTCATGATTCTCAATGATGACAGAAATAGCATTAGGAATAAACTGCTTGTTCAACCAAGTTGCCATCTTGTGCCCTTCACCAGAATTGTTTGTTCTTGTTACCGTTATTTCGGTAATCTTCTTTACGTACAAATAAATTGCAATCAATAACTGTCCGAAACCAAAAGGATTTTCCGAAGATGATTTTGCACCTCCCATCATGATCAGCTCAGCTTTTTCTAAGTAATCGTTTCTATGAGTCAGATGGTATAACCTGAGCAGGTTAGATGCGGCTATCGAATTACCGCTTGGAATTGCGAGATCATACAAACTTCTAGTTCTGACGATTAATTGTTCATGATCATCGGAAGTAAGATAAAGATTACGGTTCACGATGTCCCAGAAATGTTCAAGCATGACGTCCGTGTACTTAACTGCATTGTGTAGATAAGTGGGATTTGAATCCAGCTCAAAAACATCTAGAAGTGCATTGACATGAAATGCGTAATCATCAAGATATCCATTAAGTTTAGAGACTCCATTCTTAAATGTTCTATATAATCTGGAACCGTCTCTCGTAACCTTGGATTCTATGAACCCAATTGTCTTCTCTGCGATCTCAAGATACTGTTTCTTGTTAGTGACTCGATATCCCTTTGCAAAACCTGATATCATTAAGCCGTTCCAAGCTGTTATTATTTTGTCGTCTAGTCCAGGTTTTATCCTTTTTTGTCTTATTTCAAAGAGTCTGGTCGAAGCATCATCAATAATTCGCTTTAACATCTCAGGTCTACGGCCATATCTTTGTGATAAGTCTGATAACGACGATCTTATATTGAGGATGTTCTTGCCTTCAAAGTTTCCTCCCTGTGTAACACCATAATATTCGCAGAATATGTTCGCTATTGTTTCATCACCGAGTGAATTAAAAATCTCTTGTTTTGACCAGACATAATATTTCCCTTCTTCGCCTTCCGAATCTGCATCTTGAGCAGAGTAAAACCCGCCCTCGGGAGACATCATTTCACGCCGCACATACTCCAACGTTTTCTGAACTACATCTAGATATTTTTCGTCACCACTAATCTGATATAGCTCCGCGTACACCTGCACAAGCAATGCGTTATCGTAAAGCATCTTTTCAAAATGTGGGACAAGCCACCTTTGATCTGTCGAATACCGTGCAAATCCGCCACCTATCTGATCGTGAATTCCTCCAGCCGCCATTTTATCTGCTGTAAACATGACAAAATCTTTGTAGCGGTTGATGCGAGATATATGGTAGCATCGTAGCAAAAACAAAAGATTGGATGAGTTGGGAAATTTTGGAGCTTGGCCGAAACCACCATAAGCCGGATCGCCCATATGTAGCAATCCAACCGCCGCCTCGTCTATAATTGAACGATCTAGAACAGCATCGTCGGTTTTTTGAACATCTTTGACAGAGTGTTCCAACGCTTCTAGGAATTCAACTGTTGCAGTATCAATCTCTCGTTTCTTATTTCTGTAGGCTTCAGCAAGCTGACTTAAAATAGTGCCAAATCCTGGACTTCCGTTCCTACCGTATTTGGGAAAATATGTGCCTACGTAGAACGGTCTCTGATCAGGGGTCATGAAAACGGAAAGAGGCCAACCGCCCGTGCCAGTTGCGAGCTGGCAAACACGTTGATATATGTCGTCTATGTCTGGCCTTTCTTCCCTGTCGACTTTTATATTAATAAAATTTGCATTCATTATTTTAGCGATTTCTTCGTCTTCGAAGGATTCATGAGCCATCACATGGCACCAGTGACAAGCACTGTACCCTACACTAAGGAAAATTGGTCTATTCTCACTTTTTGCTTTTTGAAGCGACTCTTCTCCCCATGGGTACCAATCGACAGGATTATGCGCATGTTGTAAAAGATAAGGACTGCTTTCACCAATTAACCTATTAGGTTTAGTTTCGCTATCGTCTTCGTGCAACTGCATATAATAACATCTAGAATTAATGGTATTTATTGCTGTTTTTGTTACACAAGACGTTATACACATCCGAGTAATAACAAAAGATTGTGGCAATTAAGTAGTTATCAGTTACTGTCTGGTCGAGACCCGAGGAACTATGGTTTGAGTAGCCCATTTAGCTTGGTGGGTTATTCTAACAAACCATCTATTAGCAAATTAGGAGGTGTGGTGCAGTTATTACTGACGAGGGCATGGAAGCAAGGATAACTTCTAAAGCTTCTCTATGTTATGTCGAATAGCTTCAATACTTGATGTTAATGAGAGCGATTTTTCAAAAGGTCCTTCGATCGCTACTGCCTTTATTCAAATATGAGATTATCCGATACATCTGGCTATATGACGATTCCATATTCTCTCGTTCCTGATAAAGCGATTTTAATTTTTCTAGTTCAAACTTCATCTTGGATTCATTATGCACAGAAAATAATCTTTCTAATCTCTTGGCTTCAACAAGATATTTTCTAACTTGATTCCGAACCGACGGATTCTGTGAGAGGAGGGCGAGGATCAAATCAGGTTCTTCTTGCAATATGCTTGTGGAAAGAAGTGACTGGATTTTAAAAGTTGTCCCAGCGAATTTTTTTAATGACTCGTAGTCTTGTTTAGCAACAAAAGTAGCGAATACCAAATTTGTGAAGTACGTCAACCCTAAAATGATGGACATAAATCGATCATGTGTCTCAGCATCTGGGACAATGCTTATGATGGCACCACGGAACAGGTCTTTTGTAATACGGAGTTCGCGCATTTCATTTCTCACAGGTATTAGTAAAATCTTCATTAGATCAACTCTGCGTGCTGCAGGTCCGAACATTGGATGAATGCACAACGGTTTAAGATGTTCAGGAAGCCTTTTGAGCTCTCTGTATGAACGATTTTTTATCGACGATATTTCTACGAGTATGGCACCAGGTTTCATTTTGGTGGCACATTCTTGAATTATGTGAGGCATCTTCGAGATGGGTACGCATATAATAACAAGGTCAGCTGTATTAACGCAGTTCACAATGTCTGTCGATATAGCTATATTGGCTGGATACTTTACAGGAAAAGGATGAATGTCATAAAGTGTCAGCGTTATTCCTTTTCTTTCGGAAAGGTATCTCGAGAACCAACTGCCCATTCTACCGCCTGCGCCCACGACAGCTATTTTTTTTATCATATATTATTAGTCTTAGTACTATGAGACTGCGGCCTTTAACAAATCCATACCCTTCTCTAGTTGGTCTTCTGGCTGGCATGCCGAGATCCTAATAAATTCACTGTAACAATCTCCAAAACCACTTCCTGGGGCAATGGCCACTCCCAGATCAAGTGCCTTGCGTATAATTGTCACATCGCGTTTCCCACCACTAAGTTTTGGATAGACATACATTGCACCGTCAGGCTCCACGAATTCAAGCGACATTTCTTGTAATTTGTTGCAAATGATTCCTAGACGTCGCTTCATGCGTTTTGCATTCTCTGAGGAACTCTCTTCCACGGCAGCTAGCGCAGCATACTGCATTGGCTCTGCCACACTGGTGAGACCAGTTGCTTGAATTTTAGCCATTTTATTAACTATATTTTCCTCTGCGATAGCGTACCCAACTCTAAACCCTGTCATTGCATGGCTCTTTGAAAAAGAAGAGATTATGATACTTTTCTCGTAACCATAACCTAGTAAGCTCGTGAATCCATTGAATGCGTAGTCTGAATATACTTCGTCGCTTAAGAGATATATGCTGTGATCCCTTGCAAGGGAGACGATTTTGTCTACGATATTTTTATCCAGGACTCTTCCTGTCGGATTATTTGGATAGTTCAACACAATCATTTTAGTACTACAGCTGATCATATCCTCAAGTTTTCCTGTATCCGGATTCCACTCCTCTTCTAGAGTTGTTTTTAAGATCTTCGTCGTTGAACCGACAAACGCAGCACATTCTCTATATGCTGGCCACGCCGGCTCTACACAGATCAATTCATCACCTATAGATAACAAAGAGGATATTGCAGCAAAAACCGCGAATCTGCCACCTGGTGTAACTATCACTTGATCAGCATTCACATGATTGCCCCATTTTTGTGCTATAGCTGTACGCAATTTGGTTATACCTTTCGTTTCGCTATAATGGTATTGTCTGGATTCAAAAACTTTTGAAAGAGCCTTTCTTACGTTCTCTGGTGGGGGATAATCTGGTTCTCCAACTTCCATGTGAATGATTTTTTTCCCTGAGGCTTCGAGCTTTTTTGCGTTCATAAATACTGTAAGGTGACTTTCAAATTGAGTTTGCGAATCTTGTTCATTGACCTGTAATCTCGTGGACTCTGCTAACAAAATATTTAAAAGTCTTCCAGCGAAGTACGGATCAATTCCAATTTCATTAGAAAGCTTCGAGATAAATGTTCTAATATCCTGTTCAACTTTTTCATCCTTTACACCGATGTTTAACTTGTTCTTGATTGCGCCCACTTGCTTAGAAAGTTCATTTCTCCTTTGTACTTTTCGCAAGATGTCAGAAGTTATTTCGCGTATCTCTAATCGAAGTCTATCTAGTTCTTCTGCGGTGCTAATCTCTATTCACCTATTTAACACAGGAGGGATAAATCCGCCTCTCAGAGCGTGCTCGGTTAGTACCATCGATACTACACATTCTATAATAGGAGGTGCTCGAGGGACTACACAAGGGTCATGTCTCCCAGGAACATGTAGGTCTGTTTGTGCACCAGTCGAAAGGTCAATAGTTCTTTGAGTTTTAGCGATCGATGACGCCGGCTTGAAACCTATCCTTATTACTATTGGCATTCCATTTGATAACCCTCCCAAGATGCCGCCAGAGTTATTAGAGGTTGTAACTATCCTGCCATCATGTTTGATATAGGCGTCATTATTCTCTGACCCTCGGAGTTTAGTACCGGTGAAACCAGAACCAAATTCCACTGCCTTGACTGCTGGAACACTAAAGAGAGCCTTGCTTAGGTCTGACTCTAAGGATCCGAATATTGGTTCTCCTAGCCCGACGGGTAGTCCTGTGCTGATACACTCTACGATGCCTCCTAATGAGTCTCCATCTCTCCTTGCTTCCATGATCGCGGTTCTCATTTTTTCGGCTGTCGCAATGTCAGGGCATCTTACGTCATTTATGTATCTGTTCTTTTTCGCCTCGATCAAGTCGATCGATTCTGCTCTAATACCACCGATCTCCGTTGTATAGGCTATTGTCTCTATCCCAAGTGAATAATGTAGTAATTTCTGGGCTACCGCACCTGCCATTACCAAAGTAGCAGTTAACCTCCCAGAAAATCTTCCACTTCCCCGATAATCTGCGAAGCCGGCATATTTTATCATCGCAGGATAATCAGAATGTCCCGGCCGAGGTATTGTTTTGATTAATTCATAAGGCCTTGAATCTTGATCCTGATTCCAGATCAGCATACAAATCGGTGCGCCAGTAGTAAATCCGTTATAAACTCCAGATATGATCTCAACCTTGTCCTCTTCTTTCCTCTGAGTCGTGACGGCAGAAGTGCCTGGTCTTCGGAGATCCAGCTGCGACTGGATATCTGACTCACCTAGTGGTAGACCGGCTGGGCATCCATCCACCACCATTCCCACACACTTACCATGGCTCTCGCCGAAACTCAATGTGACAAATCGTTCGCCGAGTATATTTCCTGGCATATATTGTTGACAGGCAAACTTATTCAGGCTCTATATATATTGGCTTTTTAAACCAAATCTTACTTCAAATCGTATGCTTTAAGTTACGATAAATATTCTCATGGTAACGTTTAAGATACGAACTGGTTATTAGTCTGTGTAAAAGGTAATTGTAACTATATTAAAAAGTGATCGAACAAAAGAGTTCGCATATCCGCATCGATTCATCTTCTTCACCTACCCTGCTCAGTTCATTATTCCAATTGTCAATCTTATCAAATGTTTCATCGTCTTTCAAACGAGTTGATACTACTCACCAAAAATGATGCGATGCCATCAAATCCAAAATGGGGTTAAACCATATTGCTCAACGATGCAAATATAATACCTTACCGCCGACTAAAAACAAA
>JASHSN010000097.1 GCA_030038695.1 Nitrososphaeraceae archaeon | reverse complement strand
AAGGAGACTATTGCGGAGTATTATAGAACTAAACGTTTCAGATTGGATATAACAAATTATCTGTTGCGAAGTATAACTTAACGGAATTATGTTAAATGGTATAGTTCTTGAAAGTTAAGCAAATTCTCACATCTTCCACGATGGTTTGATACGGTAGGAAATAGAAGAAGCGATCAATTTGCTGCCGCTATTCCATGAGCCTGCTGCTGTGCCTTTTTTTGTTGTTGAATCTCTGCTAATTCTTCTTGTATGTATGGAGCTATGTGTTGCTCAAATGTTGACCTCTTCACCTGGAACTTCTTGTCAAACAATTTCTCTCTGGCCTTTTTAACACACCACCGAAACCAATGCTCGGCGCTTCCAACCTCATCAAGTGAAAGACTGTCTAGGTAATCGTTTACTTCCTTCTCTGAAGCAAATATTCTGAGTGTAGGTTTAACAAGTTCGACCACTAGGCCGTTGTCGGTGGTATTGTTGTTCTTCTGATTCAAACCTTGAACTTGCTTCGACTCCTGCTCTCCATCTCCGATTACATCGTTGCAAATATATCGACTCGGACTTAGCGGATTCAACTCTTCTTCATTCATTTTTCTTCGTTTTCTCCTCGGCTCTCTTGCTCCCCGTCTTCAGCCTTACTGTACTTCGACAACGTGGACATAAAGAAAAAAATGGGTTAGCGCCTTTATACCGCCACAAATGTCCACAATTCTTACAAGCCAGGTCTAAGCCCGGTTGGCTGTCTGTTATGCTATCAGTCTGCACTCCCGCCTTATCGATTCATTGTATTTATAGTTTATACAGCGAAACCACTAGGATTTTGAAGAAAGGGGGAGGGGGAGGGGGTATGCTTGCCCGGGAACGTAGATATGTCTGATATGCCGGGAATCGCCACTGGTAAACCAGAGTATCCCCGGATAGACTCGTCTACCAGAGCTAAATACTGGTATGCCATAGAGATAATGATATAAAATGAAACCATATACCAAGAAATATCATTGTTGCAGATATTGTAACCTGAATGCAAATAGACTCTATATCCGCACACGGAAGTTGGAATCAATGAGAATGAATCGTCAACGTGGATTTGAGCCAATCGTATTGTGAACAATGCAAAATGTTTGAAACAGACGAAATGATAAGGCGTCGAGATAAAGAAAGTTCCAAAGATTTCTTTGGTATAAAATCAGACGAAGAATATGAGAAGTTTCTGAGATCAGCTTCTAGCGATGATATCGTGAACAAAGTGTTATCGGAATGTTTACGGGATCGATAGCGGCATATAGCTTTATCGATTCGCAATTCCTTCACCGGGCAAGTCCGGCAGTCTCCTTGCGATCACATTATGACGGATGGTGGTGGTGACACCTACAGGCACAAAAAACCTCTAAGCCGAGTCCCGTCCATTTGCCAGGACATTCTTCATGTTTATCCTGTTTGCATTTGGTGCTGACCAATCGGACTACACTGACACCGCTACTACTGCTCATATGACTAGTTGCGTCGGAAGCCTATATATCGGTTGAAAAATTGCATTTGTAGCAAGAAACGCAACTTTTAAAACGCCCTATTCTTACCCTCATATACTGCCAAAATGCGTTTTGCACATTCTATGGCGGTCTGAATATCCGTTCCATTAGGATTTTTTTCTGCTTCCCTGAGCCACTCTTTTAACTCCTGTTTAAATTTCTCGCTCAGTAGATTTCACCACCCAGATCAGTTTCTTTTCAGCCAGTTCGCATCCAACTGACCTCTGTCGATAAGGGTCTGCACCAGTTTGAGAAACCGATCTTCGTTGACGCTTTCTTGTACTGCAGTCGTTGGTTCGTTAATGGTCAATAAAGGCACAGCCTTCAAGTAATCGTCCAACAACTCTTTCTCGGAAGGTCTGTAGTAAGAGTCTGAAATCCCAGTTGTATGTCCCATCAACACTTCAACGTTGATAGGCCTCATGACCTGCTCAGCACGTGTCTTGAAGTATTTACGAAACCCGTGAAGGGCCTTGAACTCATAACGACGTTTACCTGGTTTTAGACCCGCGCGAAGCCCTCGGGCCTTCATGGCATTTTGAATCAAAGTCTTGATACTATAGGTCTTGAGTTGTCTGGGTCTTGTAGCACCTATCACACCTGCATTAACATCCCATAGCGTTCGCATCACCCAAGAATCTTCTGTCACATTCTCACCGCACATCTTGCGAAATTCCATCCATCCTTTTAGGGCCTTGTAAGCCTCTGGAGTGATGAAGGTGAAATACTCCTCTTCTTCACCTGCATATACGCGCACTTTAGCAACGCCATCTTCGGTTACTGGTATGATATGACCCCACTTCATATAATTCCATGCCCCGAGACGCCACCCACCTGACTCCATGGAATAGATCAGTCCTGGCACCCTACGGTCTGGATACTCACAAAGTCTCTTTATCTCCTCTGTCGTAGGAGCTCTGTCATCTGACCATTTTCTACCCCTCGACAGTCCCCTCGTTAGTCTCTTCCATTTGATATCATCAATATAGTTCATCTCGCAGAACAGTTTAATGGCTGCGATGTAGTTCCAGATAGTAGATGATACAATCTCTTTTTTGTCTACCTTTATCTTGAGCGCGAACAATAACGACTGTATTTTACTGAGGCGCGGATAGTCCTTTTGTACAAACTCATGGGCCTGTTCTTCTACGGAGCCTGGTAGCCCGATATAGTTGAAGAATCTCTTCAGACGCAATTTTTCTGGTAGCCCGATATAGTTGAAGAATCCCTTCTCCCGTGTGCTTGGGGATTTGATAGCAAGCACGAATACAGAGTAGGGATCCTCTTCTTGTGTATGTAGCTAAGGAACGGATTACTATTATTCCGTTCCTTTGGGATGAGTTGATTAATAACCTGAAAATGGTTACTTGATAATATATGATAAATCGTTTGATGTTAACTGACGTATACAACTTATCACACGGTTTTATGAAGTGTAATGTAGATTTTGAAGCTTCTCATATTGTAAATCGTAATGCTCCAATGATATTGT